>JBAVZT010000305.1:0-1730 GCA_049588955.1 Rhodanobacteraceae bacterium
CCCGTTGGCCGGGCGGTAAAACGAACGGGGCGGCTGGTTAAGCCGCCCCGCAGTAACTGTCGCTTCGATTGACCGCGTTCAGTTCGGAACCGGCGTCTTGGGATTCGGCGGGAAAGCCGAATTGACCGTGGTGCCGCGCAGCAGCTCGTCGGCCATTTTCAGCGCCTTGTCGTCCTTCGGGTCCTTCGGGACATAGGCTTGCGAGCCGGTCTGCTCCTTGCCTGCATCGCCCTTAAGATGGCCGCGCAGCGAGGCTTCGCCCTTGGTGTCGGTCGACGACTTGATGTCCGACGGCACGTCCTGCAGCACTTCGATTTCCGGCGTGATGCCCTTGGCCTGGATCGAGCGGCCGGAGGGCGTGAAGTAACGCGCCGTGGTCAGCCGCAGCGCGCCGTTGCCGGAGCCGAGCGGGATGATGGTCTGCACCGAGCCTTTGCCGAACGAGCGGGTGCCGAGCAAAGTCGCCCGCTTGTGATCCTGCAACGCACCGGCGACGATCTCCGAGGCCGATGCCGAGCCGCCGTTGATCAGCACGATCACCGGCTTGCCCTTGGTCAGGTCGCCCGGCCGCGCGTTGAAGCGCTGGGTCTCCTCGGCGTTGCGGCCGCGGGTGGAGACGATCTCGCCCTTGTTGAGGAACGTATCCGACACCGAGATCGCCTGGTCGAGCAGGCCGCCCGGGTTGTTGCGCAGGTCGAGGATGTAGCCCTTAAGCTTGTCGTTGCTCACCTTGGCACTGATATCGGCGATCGCCTTCTTCAGCCCCTCGCTGGTCTGTTCGTTGAACTGCGTCAGGCGGATATAGCCAACGTCGTCGCCTTCTACGTGCGAACGCACCGAGCGCACATGGATGATGTCGCGGGTGATCGACACTTCGATCGGCTGGTCCTTGCCCTTGCGCATGATGGTGAGTTTGATCTTGGTGTTCACCGGTCCGCGCATCTTCTCGACTGCCTGGTTCAGGGTGAGGCCCTGCACCTGTTCGTCGTCGAGCTTGGTGATGATGTCATTGGCTTGGACGCCGGCCTTGGCGGCGGGCGTTTCATCGATCGGCGCCACCACTTTGATGAGGCCGTCTTCCATGGTGACCTCGATGCCAAGCCCGCCGAATTCGCCGCGGGTCTGCACCTGCATGTCGCGGAAGCTCTTCGAATCCAGGTAACTGGAATGAGGATCAAGTCCGGCCAGCATGCCGTTGATCGCGGTTTCGATCAGCTTGCCGTCGTCCGGCTTCTCGACGTAATCGGCGCGCACGCGCTCGAAAACATCGCCGAACAAATTGAGCTGGCGATAAGTATCCGCCGCCGCGGCTTTCGCGCTGGCGCCGACGAATACCATGTGAGGTTGAGTTGCGAGCAGCGTCATCGCCGCTCCCGCCGCCGCGCCGAGTAGAATGAGTGTGGTCTTGCGCATCATCCGCGAACCTTTTCACCTTCGCCAGCCGCCCACCATGGGCCTGGATCGACGGGTGTCCCGTCCTTACGAAACTCGATGTAGAGAACCGGTTGGCTGGAACCTGTCGCGAGGATGGCGGCGATATGGGAGCCGTTCCCCATCACCGCAACGGGTTCTCCGGTCAGCACGAACTGTCCGAGATCGACTGATATTCGTTCCATCCCAGCGAGCAGGATATGATACCCGCCGCCGGCATCGAGGATCAAGAGTTGCCCATAGGAGCGGAACGGACCCGCATAGACCACCCAGCCGTCGGCCGGTGAGGTAACCTGGGC
>JBAVZT010000306.1:0-5694 GCA_049588955.1 Rhodanobacteraceae bacterium
CGATTGCCCTGACTACCGCCGGCTTCGCCGCGCTCCCGATCGCAAGTCACGCTGCGGATACCGGCGGCTTCTTCATCAACGGCAACGTCGGCCGCTCGAACCTGAGCAAAGGCCCCTACGACGACAGTGACACGGGCTACGGCGCGAATATCGGTTATCGCTGGGCACTGGCGGCCGGCATGTTGCTTGGCGTCGAGGGCGGCTATGCCGACCTCGGCAACTTCTCGCCGAAATCGAGCGCGCGCGACCTCGGTCTCGGCGACGCCGAATTGAAGGGCTGGAACCTTGGCGTAAACGGCCATTTCAATGTCAGCGACAACTGGTATGTCAGCGGGCGCACGGGTTTCTTCCGCGGTGACCTGAAGGGCGATTACCTTGATGCTGCGGCGCTTCCGGTACGGGTCGATGACCACGCCAACAAGTGGTACGCGGGCGCCGGCTTTGGCTACGACTTCAGCAACAACGCAAGCGTCGGCCTGAACTACGACTACTACAAGGCCGAAAAGGGCGGATTGAGTCTCGATCCGGATCTGGTCTCGGTCAGCGGCGAATACCGCTTCTGACCGATGCACGCCTGCGGGCGTGCTGCTGGCTGCGACGGAGGTCCATGGCAGGGACGCCGCAACGCCCGGTCTGCGCGCAGCAGGCCGGGTTTTTCATTGGCGTGTCGGCAACAGATTGCGGCTGCCTCGGTTCATGGGGAGTAGGAACCCGGGGCCGAGTGCATTTCTTCCGCACAATCCGTTCCGCTGCCGTTCAATGCGCGACCAGCAGCGGCAGTTCGCTGTTCTGGAACAAATGACGTGTCGCCCCGCCGAGCACGAGTTCGCTGATGCGCGAATGGCCCCAGGCGCCCATCACGATCAGGTCCGCGCCGGCCGCGCGCGCGGCATCGAGGATTGCGGCGCCGTGCTTGCGCTCGGGCTCGAATGGCTGGAATGTGGCTGTCGTTACGTCGCGTCGTCTCAGCCACGTGTCGAGATCAAACGCAGGTCGGGAGCGCAGTCCGAGCGGGTCCTCGACCGGATCGCCTGCAAGGACGGTCACGCGTTCGGCACGCACCAGCAGCGGCAGCGCGGCGCGGATGGCAAGACTGGATTCGCGGCTTCGGTTCCACGCGATCAGGACATGCGCGCCGATCGAATCGAGGCGCGCCGCTTCCGGCACCACGACCGCCGGTGTGGCGGCGCCGAAAACCGTGCGTGAGACGAGGCCCCAGCCGGTCGGGGCATCGGGATGGAGCAGCGGACGTTCGAGCACGATCAGATCGCACCAGCGTGCAGCGTGACACAGCGCCTCCACGGTATCGCCCTGCGATACCTGCCACTCGCCTGACAGCGAATGCCGGTCGAGTTGGGCATGCCACCACGGCGCGCGTGTCAGCGCGTCCTCGTAGAATTGATCCGGCTGGTGCACCTGTACCGCAACTGCCTCGGGAGTTGCGAACGCCGCGGTTGCGGTCGGCACCACATGCAGGCCGAGCACCCAGGCGTCCAGGCGCTTCGCCAATGCGAGGCCCGCGCGCGCAGCCGGTGCGTCATCGTCGGTGCGGCGCAGGTGAATGAGCACATCGAGCTTGGCCATGACGTTCGATTCCGGCAACACCGGCGCGGCGATACGTTGCTCATAGCTTACGTCGTCGCCGGGCAGTCTGCGCATGGCTCTGCCGCGTGCTGCCCGGTGGCGCGGGTTGTAACGCCGGGTGCAGGTGACCTCCTGCACAGGCGCAAGCGAACGCTCGGGGCTATGATAGGAGCACCACTGGCTGCCGGAGATTCGATCATGGGTCTCATGTTCTCAATTTGCGCCGTCATCGGCGGCTTCATGCTGTTCAGTGCCGGTCTTGCGGTCCTGCCCGCGCTGCTGGTGCTGGCCGCGGTCGGAATCGGGCTGTGGATCACGTTCGCGCTGCTCGGCATCGTCCTGCGCCTGGTCGGCGGGATCATGCTGCTGTTTTTCGCGATTCCGATGATGTTCGCGCTCGGCGCTGTTGCGCTGACCTTCGGGCTTGCACTTGTTCCGCTGATTCTGCCGCTGCTGCTCATTGCGGGCGTCATCTGGTTGCTGACGCGCGCCGGCCGAAGCGCTCCGCAGGCGCAGCCGGCCCCGAACCCGGGCACCTGATCGCGTTGCGGCAATCCTGCGGCAACGACGCGTCGCAGGGTTTGCCCCGGGTTTGCCGTCCAGGCGCCGATCTGGTGTGATGCGGTAATGGTCAGATCATTGCCGGTTCTTGCGTGTGGCCTGTTGGCTTTGCTGTCAGCGCTGGCCGTTGGACGCGCATGTGCTCAACCGGCCGGCGGCCGCGCGTGGCTGATGCACCTCGATGGCGCAATCGGGCCAGCCAGCGCGGACTATGTGAAACGTGGCATCGCCAGGGCCAATGCCGATGGCGCGGCGGCTGTCTTGCTGGAGATCGACACCCCGGGCGGGCTCGACGGTGCGATGCGCAGCATCGTGAAGTCGATCCTCGCATCGGATGTGCCTGTGGTCGGCTTTGTGGCGCCCGGCGGTTCGCGCGCGGCCAGCGCCGGCACCTATATCCTCTACGCCTGCCACATCGCCGCGATGGCGCCGGCCACCAACCTCGGCGCCGCAACGCCGGTCCAGTTGCTTGGCGGTGCCGACCGGAATGCTTCTGGAAGCGATTCGAAAAAGGATCAGCGCGAGAAAGGCAAACCTGCGCCCGGCAACGAAGCTAAGCTTGCGACGCCGGCGCCCGCGGATGCCGAATCGCGCAAGGTCCGCAACGACGCGATTGCCTATATCCGCGCGCTGGCCGCCAAGCGTGGCCGCAATGCCGACTGGGCCGAGCAGGCCGTGCGCGACGCTGCGAGCCTGCCGGCGCGCGAGGCGCTCAAGCAGAACGTGATCGATCTGATCGCCGACAACGTCCCGGATCTGCTGAACAAGATCGACGGCCGTCGCGTCGTCACCGAAACCGGAGCGCGCGTGCTGCGCACGCACAGCATCGGGATCAGGGAGTGGCTGCCGGATTGGCGCAATCGCTTTCTGGCGGTCATCGCCGACCCGTCGATCGCCTATATCCTGCTGTTGCTCGGCATCTACGGGCTGCTGTTCGAAGGCTACAGCCCCGGCGCGGTATTGCCCGGCGTGGTCGGCGCGATCTGCCTGTTGCTCGCGTTGTATGCGTTCCAGTTGCTGCCGGTCAATTTTGCCGGACTCGCGTTGATCGCGCTTGGTATCGTGCTGATCATCGCCGAAACCTTTGTGCCGGCCTACGGTTCGCTCGGCATCGGTGGTGTGATTGCATTCGTCATTGGATCGGTGGTGCTGATGGATACCGACTTGCCGGGTTACGGAATTTCACTGCCACTGCTGATCGGCGTCAGTCTAGCCGCGGCATTGCTGGTTGTCGGCGTCATCTGGCTCGCGTTGCGCGCACGGCGAAGGCCGGTCGTGACCGGGCGCGAGCAGATGATCGGCAGCGTGGGCGTGGCGGTCTCGGATTTTCAGGGGCGCGGCATCGTGCATCTGCATGGCGAACGCTGGCAGGCGCAGAGCGCCGTGCACCTGCAGGCGGGCCAGAATGTGCGTGTCAAGGCGGTCGACGGATTGCTGCTGATCGTTGCGCCGGTCGAAGCGCCGGACGCCGCAGCAATGCCGGATTCCTAGAAGCGCGATGGCCGATCGCCGGCGGCTTGCCGGCATGATCCAGGCCGGTGGCTGCGGTCACCGGTGAAATTCAACCGGAGAAAACCGATGTTTTCCAGCCTTGCAGTCGTCATCGTCATCATCGTTCTGCTGCTGCTCTCCTCGATCAAGATCCTGCGCGAGTATGAGCGCGGCGTGGTATTCCTGTTCGGTCGCTTTCAGGCGGTCAAGGGCCCGGGCATCATCATCCTGCTGCCGGTGGTGCAGCAGATGGTCCGCATGGACCTGCGCACCGTGGTGTTGTCGGTGCCGCCGCAGGATGTGATTTCGCGCGACAACGTGTCGGTCAAGGTCAACGCGGTGATCTATTTCCGCATCATCGATCCGGAAAAAGCCGTGATCCAGGTTGCCGATGTGTACGAGGCGACCAGTCAGCTTGCGCAGACCACGCTGCGTTCGGTATTGGGTCAGCACGAGCTCGACGACATGCTGGCCGCACGCGACAAGCTCAACCACGACATCCAGGCCATCCTCGACCAGCACACCGACGCCTGGGGCATCAAGGTCGCCAATGTCGAAATCAAGCAGGTCGACCTCGACGAGGGCATGATCCGCGCGATCGCCAAGCAGGCGGAAGCCGAGCGCCAGCGCCGAGCCAAGGTAATCAACGCCGAAGGCGAACTGCAGGCTTCCGAGAAGCTGATGCAGGCCGCGCAGACCCTGATGCAGCAACCCCAGGCGATCCAGTTGCGCTATCTGCAGACGATGGTCGAGGTCGCCGGCGACAAGAGCCACACCATCCTGTTTCCGCTGCCGCTCGATCTGATCGAACCGCTGCTCGGGCGCAAACGCGACGCATGACCGCGCTGGTGGTGACGCATCGCGGCGGCTGTCATTGCGGCCGCGTGCGTTTCGAAGTGGATGCGCCCGCGGTCATCGCGGCGCTCGAGTGCAATTGTTCGATCTGTCGCATGAGCGGTTTCGTGCATCTGATCGTGCCGGCCGCGCGCTTTCGCCTGCTGGCCGGCTCGGACCAACTCGCCGAATACACGTTCAATACCCGCACCGCGAAGCACCGCTTCTGCCGGTATTGCGGCATCAAGAGTTTCTATGTGCCGCGTTCGAATCCCGATGGCATCGACGTCAATGTGCGCTGTCTCGACCCGATCACGATCGAGCGCGTCGAGATTGCGCCGTTCGACGACAACCGGCGCGTCGAGAGCGAGGCCGCGATCGCCGATCTGTCCGCGCACCGACTGAAAAATCAGGCGCCAGGTGCGTAACGTCGCTTGAGAAAGTCGAAACAGGCGCGAAGTCCCTGTGCTTCGCCGCCGCGCGGACGGCCGGGCTTGTCGCTGTCGTTCCAGGCGTACACATCGATATGACACCAGGCCCGGGTTTCCGGTACGAAGCGTTCGAGGAACAGAGCCGCGACAATAGCGCCGGCGTGGCGCGACCTGGCTGAGTTGGTCAGGTCGCCGATCGTCGATTCGAGCATGGACAGATACGGGCGCCACAGCGGCAGGCGCCATAACGGATCGTTGGTGGCCCGGGCGCTGGCCAGCAGTGCTTCGGCGATGTCGTCGCGATTGCTGAACAGCACCGGCAGATCCGGTCCGAGCGCCACGCGCGCAGCGCCGGTCAGTGTGGCGAAATCGACAATCAGGTCCGGTTTCTGTTCGGCCGCGAAGGCGAGTGCATCACACAGCACGAGCCGACCTTCGGCATCGGTGTTGTCGATCTCGACGTTGAGGCCGGCGCGTGTGCGGATAATCTCTCCGGGTCGATAGGCGTTGCCGCCAATCGCATTCTCGACAGCCGGAATCAGCAGGCTCAGGCGCACCGGCAGGCCGGATTCGAGAATCAGGCCGGCCAATGCAAGTGCGTGCGCGGCGCCGCCCATATCCTTTTTCATCCAGCGCATGCCGTCGGCTGTCTTCAGATCGAGCCCGCCGGTATCGAAGCACACGCCCTTGCCGACCAGGGCGACGTGCGGCGCGTCGGCCTGACCGTGCGTGAGCATGGCCAGGCGCGGTGCGCGGTGGCTTGCACGCCCGACCGCGTGGATCGCCGGAAAGT
>JBAVZT010000307.1:0-3032 GCA_049588955.1 Rhodanobacteraceae bacterium
CCCTGGTCGCGCTCGAAGGCCGCGACTACGTCGCGCGCGGCCTGCCGCCACGCGATCGCGTCGCGAGCGTGTACTTCGCCGCGACCGAACACGACGAGGACCAGCCCGTGCACCTGCACGTCGCCGACACCAGCATCTGCGTCGAGCGCTGCAGCGTCGAATACGGCAACCCATGCCAGCGCTTCTGTCCGGCCGGCGTTTACGAGATCATCGGCGAAGGCCCCGGGAAGCGCCTGCAGATCAACGCCGCGAACTGCGTGCATTGCAAGACCTGCGATATCAAGGACCCGTACCGGATCATCACCTGGATGACGCCCGAAGGCGGCTCGGGGCCGAATTACCAGAACCTTTGATTGGAAAGGAGGGAGCTCGCGTGCGATGGCCTTGCCGCCGCTCGAGCGCCCGGGGGTCGAACCGGCAACGTGCCGAAGCGGTCTTTCGCAAGTAAAAACGGGAGCGCGTTGATGTGAGCCGTGTCGCAGGTAGAGGCTGGTTGAAAATGATTCCGGGTGTGCAGAGACTTGCCCAATCTGCCCGCGGGCAGGCATTGCGCCATCGATTGGCTTTGCATCTGGAGAATCGCAAGGGTTTTACGTTTACGCATTTTCTGCGCCTGCCTGCACAGCTCGACGCCCTCGGCGGACCCGTCGTGGACTTCATCAAGGCTGGCGAATCCCGGCAACCCATCCGCATTGTCGTCATAGGCTGTTCGAGCGGCGCGGAACCCTACACCATCGCCTCGGTATTGATCGAGCGCAGGCCGGATATCGCATTCACGATCGACGCCTACGATATCGACGCGGATGTCCTGGCGATTGCGCGCGCCGCCAAATATCCTGCGGATCTGGTACTCGACAATCCATTGGTCACTCGCTGTTTCATCGCGAATACGTTTGAGCAGAATGGCGATCAATGGACCGTAAAGCCGCAAGTCGCGCGGCATGTTCGATTTCACCGTGCCGACGCCACCGACGCCAACATGCGGCAGCAGATTCCCGCGGCAGACATCGTCTTTGCGCAAAATGTGATGTGCAATCTTCAGCGTCCCAAGGCAAGGCGCTTGTTTGACAACGTCGCCACGTTGCTCAAACCACGGTCCGCCCTGTTTCTCGCGGGTATGGATCTCGACATGCGTGCACGGCGCACTCGAATGCACTCGCTGGTCCCGCATACGTTCGCGCTTGAGCAAATCCACGATGAGGCGCGGCTGGTCCTTGGCGAGCGCTATCCCTGGTTCGCGGCGGGACTGGAGCCGTTTTCGCCCCATTGCCGAAATCCCGCCCGGCGCTATTCGACCATTTTCCTGCGCGGAGCGGGCGCCGATGATCTTGCGGCGCCCGCTGCGAATCAGAATGGCAACGGATCCGCATCCGGCAGGTGATCCGGGATTCCACGGAAGCATCATGGCCCGCAGGCAGCACCGCCGCGCGGGAACCTGGCGGCCGGCTCGTACCATGGAGAATGTGGGCGGAGCCTCCACATGGAATTTGTGCGCAAGGCGCGCGGCCTTGGAACGGTCGAAGCCCACGGCGCGCACAAATGCCGCGCAGCGCCCTCTGCCATGGCGCATGCGCAAGGCAGTCAATGGCCAGCGGGACACCATCGCTTTGCGTCGAGTCAGTCCCGACATGGCATGATGAAACTTCTTCACCATGGACGGAGTTTCCCCATGCAAAGACGCAAACTCGGAAATTCGAATCTCGAGGTCTCGCTGGTCGGGCTTGGCTGCAACAATTTCGGCGCACGCATCGATCTCGATGCCGGGCGCAAGGTCGTCGACGCGGCGCTCGATCACGGCATTACACTGTTCGATACGGCCGACATCTACGGCAGCGAAAGCGGCGCCTCGGAATCCGTGCTCGGTCAGGCACTTGGTGCTCGGCGCTCGCGGATCGTGCTCGCGACCAAGTTCGGCAAGCCGATGGACGACGCGGATGGTCGGCCGCGCGGTACGCGCAAGTACATTGCACAGGCCGCTGAAGCCAGCCTGCGGCGACTCGGGACCGACTGGATCGATCTCTACCAGATGCACGAGCCCGACCCGACAACACCGATCGAGGAAACGCTGCGCGCGCTCGACGATCTGGTTCAGGCCGGCAAGGTGCGTCACATCGGCTGCTCCAATTTCAGTGCTGAACAGGTGACCATCGCACAGCAGGTGGCGCGCGAAGCCGGATTGACACGTTTCATTTCGTGCCAGGATGAATACAGCCTCATCGCGCGGGAAATCGAAGGCGATCGGATCGCAGTCATGAAAGCCGAAGGGCTTGGCCTGCTGCCGTTCTTTCCGCTCGCCGCGGGGCTGCTGACCGGCAAATACCGGCGCAACGCCAAGTTGCCGGAACAATCGCGCTTCGCGCACTGGAAGGGACTTGGCGAACGCTACATGACCGATGCCAACTGGAGCATCGTCGAGCAACTCAGCCTATTCGCCGAGCAGCGCGGCCACAGCCTGCTCGAACTCGCATTTTCGTGGCTTGCGGCAAAAGATCCTGTCGCGAGCGTGATTGCCGGCGCGACCAGGCCCGAGCAGGTCGCACAGAACGTCGCTGCGGCCGAATGGAAGCTTGGCGCGGACGAACTGGCAGAAATCGACCGGCTGACATCGAAACGTTCGTAAGCGCAGCGAACGATCGAAGCGCTCGGACGCGATGCAGGCTCGGCGCACGTACGGGGTGGGACCGGCGTTTCACCTCGAAACCGCTCGCGAACCTCACATCGGAGCAGCCCGTGATTGGCGTGGACCCTTGCGCCGCTCCGCGAGACGGCAGGCCGTGCTGCGTCGCGCCGCAGCACCGCCGCACGGGTCACGTTGTCGCATCGGCAGGCGCTGCGTCAGGCTCGACGTCGTTGCCACGCAGCAGCTTGAGCCGCAGCATCCAGCCGGTGGCCGCATCCACCGGTTCGAGCAGCGTCACGGCGCCACCCACCCGAGTGGCGACCGGCATTCCATCGCGGTAAAGCACGCGCGAGCCGGTCAGGGTCGGCACACGAGCACCCGCAACCACATTGCCGACGAGATTGAGCGGATC
>JBAVZT010000308.1:0-2421 GCA_049588955.1 Rhodanobacteraceae bacterium
TCCCGACATCACGCTGCGGATGATCGAGGCGACGACGGCGTCGTCCGCCGGCTCGATCGGCCGGATCGTGAAACCGGCCTCGCTCATGCGTGCGACCCGGTGCTCGCGATCGCGCGCGCGACCTTGCTCGCGGTGGCGTGTCCGAGTTGCCCGGACAGCCACAGGCCGGTTTCGACGAGACGCGTCAGATCGACGCCGGTCGCAACGCCCATGCCATCGAGCATGTACACGACATCCTCGCTTGCGACATTGCCGCTCGCGCCTTTCGCGTACGGACAGCCGCCGGTGCCCGATACCGAACTGTCGACGACTGCAACTCCTTCCTCGAGGCAGGCGAGGATATTGGCCAGCGCCTGCCCGCGCGTGTCGTGGAAATGGACTGCGAGCGCGCCGATCGGCACTTCCGCCGCGACGGCACGCAGCATCGTGCGTGCCTTGAGCGGTGTGCCGATGCCGATGGTGTCGCCGAGCGAGATCTCGTAGCAGCCGAGTGCGTGCAGACGACGCGCAACGCGCACCACGTCGGCCAGCGGCACCTCGCCCTGATACGGACAACCGAGTACCGTCGAGACATAACCGCGCACCGCCACATCGTCGGCGCGCGCGCGCTCCATGACCGGCACGAAGCGCTCGATCGACTCGTCGATCGTGGCGGTGATGTTCTTGCGGTTGAATGCTTCCGAGGCGGCCGTGAACAACGCGATCTCGCTCACGTGGACCGCACGCGCGCGCTCGTAGCCCGCGAGATTCGGCACCAGCACCGGGTAGCGCACGCCGGGCTTCTTTTCGATGCCGGCGTAGACTTCGGCCGCGTCGGCGAGTTGCGGCACCCATTTGGGACTGACGAAGCTGGTCGCTTCGATGGTGCCGAGCCCGCTTGCGGTGAGCCGGTCGATCAGTTCGATCTTGACTGGCGTTGGCACCTGCGTCTTTTCGTTCTGCAGCCCGTCGCGCGCACCGACTTCGACGATGCGGACCGCATCCGGCAGCCCGCTCATTCGGCCTCCTTCGGCGGCCCGGAACGCCCGGCGTGAGGCAACGCGTCGATATCGAGGTGACTGCGCAGCGCGACAATGCCCGGCGTATCGGTGAAGATGTTTTCGCGCTTGAGCAGATCCACCAGACCGGCCGCGTTGGTGCGCACGAAAACATGCAGTTCGTTGTCGGTCTTCGAAACCGTCCCGTCGAGCTTGCCGTCGATCACGAGTTTCGCGACTTTCGCATTGTCCACGCGAAACAACTCGATGCGATCGGCGCTGACGCGATAGCGTGCGAGAAAATACGCGTCCATCGGCGGCGGGTCGATCGCATACGGCGGCGGCAGGTCGAACAGCGGCTTGAGCGCGCTCTGCGATGCGACGACGTACTTCCTGCCCGCGATGGCTGCGTAGCGCAACGCGATCGGCGTGCGCTTCGGCACGGCCCCGGGGCTTTCGGTCTCGATGACGGAGAGCCGGCATTGCGCATCGACCTGGATGCCTTCCGGTCGGTCGTCGCTGGCGTCGTCGGCGAGCCACAGGCCTTTCCAGGCCGGATCGCAATCGGCGAGATCGGCGCCCGGCGGCGTGGCGAAACGCGTTTCCTCGCAGGCACCCGCAGTCAGCGCCAGCAAGCCGGCGAAGACGAGACGACGCACTCGGTTTTGCCTCATGCGCCCGGCTCCAGACGTACCAGCGTCGCGTCCGCTTCGACGAAGTCGTCGACCGCGGCCTGCACGGCTTCGATGATTCCGGCGCGCGGCGCGCGCAGGGTCAGTTCCATCTTCATCGCTTCCATGACCAGCAGGTCCTGCTTTTCCGCGACCTCGTCGCCGACGGCGACCTTGACCAGCACGATGCGACCCGGCATCGGTGCGAGCACGCGATCGCCGCCGCCGGCTTCGGCGACGGAATACGCGAATGCGGGCGCGTGGTCGAATCGATGACGTCCGGCCCCATCGTGCACGAAGATGCGCTCTGCATCGACGTGCGCGACGAACCGGTGCGCGCTGCCGTCGAAGCGGGCGTTGAAGACACCATCGGCCAGCTCGGCGCCGGCGATTGCGCACGATCGCTCGCCGCATTCGAGTTGATAATGACCGGCGCTCCCGTGCGCGATGACTTCGTGCTGCCGCTCGCGTTCGACCAGCATCACGATGCGTTTGCCCGGGTGGCCGAGTCGCCAGCCGTCGGCTTCAGCCCAGGGCGAATGCGGATCGGCGCTATTGGCCGCTGCCCGCTGCGTCGCCGTTTCCTCGTGCAGCAACCAAAGCGTCGCCGCGGCGAACAATGCGGTCGGATCGTCATCGTTCGGCGCGTCGACGAACTCATCGAGATGACGATCGAGATAACCGGTATCGATGCTTCCTTCCACGATGGCCGGATGGCGCACCAGCCGTTCGAGAAACGTGATATTCGATTTCGGTCCGACGATCTCGCATTC
>JBAVZT010000309.1:0-2500 GCA_049588955.1 Rhodanobacteraceae bacterium
GCATGCGCTCGCGCGCAACTTCCTTGTTTGCGATCACTGGTTCTCATCGATGCCGGGCCCGACTTGGCCGAAGCGCTTCTTCGTGCGATGCCCCTAACCGAGTGATACTACACTTACAAAAAAGGAAAAAAGGTGTCAGGGGCAATTTTCGACGGAAGGTTGGCGTCGAAGGATTGATGTGGTGGTACGGGATGCGGGCATGTAGGGCCGCGCGGCGACGATGCTCGACACACGACACCAGGAGTTGTCCCAGACTTTTTTCCGATGTGCGCGAGGCTGAGCGGAGAGGAGTCGCGTACATCACGGGGTGATCCCGGCGTTTCATGCGCAACATGTCAACGGGAAATGGGGAGACAGCGAACATGGCTTTGTCCGATGCACAAGAAGTGCAGGCGTTGCGCCAGCGCTTCGGGAAACTGACGCGCGGTACGGCCGTCTATCTGGCCCTGACGGCGATCACCACCAATGCCTATTTGTTCTACCTCGTGACCGCCGGCAAGACATCGCCGGTTGGGATCGCGCTGTACGCCGTGCTCGAACTCATCGCCTACAGCCTGATCGCCAACACGGCGATGCTCGCGGTGCCGAAGGATCTGCGCGTGGGCAGCCCGGATATGCCGTTGCCGAAGCGGATTCTGGCGATCGTGGTCATCGGCGGGATGCTTGTTGGCATCGCATGGCTCGGCGTACACGGTGATGCCGAACACCTGAAATTGCTGCGCAATGCGCCCGATCCCCTGGCCGCGCTGACCGGTTTGAACATCCTGCGCCCGCTGGCGCTCACGGTGGTGTTGGCCGTGTTCGGTTCGCTGGGCGACTGGCTGCGCTGGCGCGGCAGCGGCAAACCGTTCGTCAACGGACTGGCGCTCAGCGCCGCGCCCAAGTTCCTCACGGCGATCATCGCGCCGATCGCGGCGTTGCTGGCTTCCGACAGCGTTCATGAGGCTGCGCGTGCCGCCTTGGTCTGGTGCGGCGTCTACCTCGCGATCAAGTGCGGGCTCGAACTGCTTTTCGTGTTCTGGCAACAACGCGGCATGCCGGACCGGACCGCCCGCTGAACTGCGGAAAACCAAAAACAGAGGCCAGAGTGCCGGATGGGTGTCAGGAAAATTCCTGACGAAAGGGGTCGAGGATTACGCGCTGGTTGTGGATGCGCCGAAAGCGCGGCAGCTGCGTGGTGGCGATCGCTCCGTCAAGGAACAAAGGCGATCAAGCGCCGATCAGTTCAGCCGGCCGTACGCCGGCTGCCCTCATCGTCGGCTGTTTCGCTCCTCGATCTGATCCAGCTCGTGATGGATCAACACCGTGCATTGCGATGCGAACAGCATCGTCGGTCCCAGCGAGATCTTTTTCGCGCCCAGGCGTTCGAGGCCGTGGAACGTCTTCTTCGGCATCGGGATATGGTCCGTCAGCAGGAAGCAGGGATTGCGCTCGAAGATCTGCTCGCGCATCGGCGTGCCTTTTCGGTCCATCACGAACAGCTGGTGATCGTCGGACAACTCCTGCACCAGCCGCTCGAAGCTCGTCGTGCGCACGGTGACGCCCGGTTCCACCGCGCGCGTCTCATCCTTGCCCATTCCGTTCGATGCATCCAGTGCGCTCGCGATCTTGCCCAGTAGCGCGCGCTCGTCGAAGCCGCCGATGCCGTGCATGGCGTTGGCGTCAAAACGGATCGCGCGCGAGAAATCCCGGGTGCTCTCCAGCACCAGATGGACCATGACATCCGCGCGATGCGACTGGGCCACGAAGACCGCGTTCATCAGCGTATGCGCGAGGATTTCGGGATGGGCCTCCTGGCCGACGCAAGCCAGCAGCTTCCGGCTTTCCGTGGGCGCCGCCCGCGCTCTGAGTACAAAGGTTCGCATGGGTGTCCTGAGCGATGGTCGTCCCGGACAAACGGGGTCCGACAAACGGGTCCAGGTTTACCTTCTGATCTGATCGGTCACCAGGCAGGCGGTGTACAGGGTCGGACGCCCGTGAAACGTCGGCCGTTGGCCTTCACTGCGGGACGGAAGCATATCGGATCCTGAGTTCCTTTCCTCTCGGGCCCGACGTGCGCGGAGGAAGTGAACCTGGCCCCGTTATTGAGACCACAGCCGGGCTGCCCCCGCGTTTGCAAATCCGTCCGGTCACGAGTATTTTTTTTCGGGACCGCTGTCGATGGGATTGCTGCAGGCATCCCGAGACCTTGGCGCCGGGTCCCCGACCGCGCTCGGTGGGGCGCGGTCTCCTCTCGAGAATCTCGGAGGTCCTTCCCATGAAACTTGCATCCCCCTCTGCGACTTGCGCACCCGCTCCCCGGCGGGTTCCAGCGGGTCTCGCCGTGGCCGTGCCGCTGCTTCTCGCCGTCGTCGATCCCGATCTCGCCTGGGGAGGCTGGAGCGAGGCCGAGAGTGCCGGCACGTTTCCGACCTCGCGCGTAGTCTCCTTCATGGACCGGCAGGGCACCGGCTTCGTGACTTGGCACGAGAACTTCACGGACCGCCTCGTGGCTTGGCCA
>JBAVZT010000310.1:0-4069 GCA_049588955.1 Rhodanobacteraceae bacterium
GATACAACGACTGCAGCAGCGCGCCACCGAGGGTGCCGGCACGCGCCAGCAGATGATCGAGCTCATCACGACGCGGGAAGCGGAGCGACATGTCTTCGAGCAGATACAACATGCCGCGCGGCACGAATTGATCTTCCTGGCGCGTCCCCCGATCCTCATTGCGGGGCCCGAGCAGCCGAGCGCGACGCAGGTCGACGCCATTGCGCGCGGAGTGCGTTATCGAAGCATCGCCGATCGGGCCTTCCTTGCGATTCCGGGCGTGGTGGCGCGAATCCGGGCGGACATGGAGGTTGGCGAGGACATCCGCGTGGTTACTGCATTGCCCTTCAAGATGGTCATGGCCGACCGCAACGTCGCGCTGATCCCGCTCAATCTGGAACGCCCCAACAGTCCGTCGCTGCTTGTCCGTTCGTCGGCGTTGCTCGATGCGCTGTATTCGATGTTCGAAATTCTCTGGGAGCGTGCCGCGCCGATCGCGGTCACGCAGGCGGAAATACTGCAGACAGGCGAACCCGGGACCCGTCTGCCGCCGGAGGCCGAACATCTCATTCCGTTACTCGCAGCCGGGCTCAATGACAAGGCGATTGCCTATGAACTCGGCATTTCGGCGAGCACGTTGACGCGGCGTATCACCGAAATCATGCGTCGACTTGATGCGCAGACGCGCTTCCAGCTCGGTTGGCAGGCGGCGAGGCATTGGTCCTTGCCTGAGCGGGACTCCGGGGGCAGCTGACGTACATTGGTCATGACGTGAACCGGTCACGTTGAGCTATTGAACCCGCTCGCGGCCATTAGGGATACTCGGGATCGCCGTCGTCATTCCGATCCGGTGGCGGCCTCAGCATGCCGGGCCTCACCGCGCGCGAAATCGAGCGGCGATTCCCGGGTATTCCGCAGCTTCGTGTGACCATGAGGGCAAGATCAGGTATGAACAGCTTCGCTTCCGCTTCAGGTGCGCACATTCTGCGCGCTTTATCGTTTCTGTCCTGCTTGATCCTTCTGGCGCCTGCAATCCCACTGCACGCCGCATCTGCGGTGAAGTCCGGCGCTTGGGCGCCCAAGGTTGCGGCCGGGTTGCGCAACGCCATCCATCGGACGCCGGCAGGCAATGAATGGAGCCAGATGCAGGAAGTCACCGAGACCGATCCCGCCTTCGATCCGGAGTTCGGCGCCTCGGTTGCGCTGCACGGCACGACCGCGATGATCGGCGCGCAGCAGGCGAAGATCGGCGACAACGATGCGCAGGGCGCCGTGTACGTGTTCCAGAAATCCGACGGCGTGTGGACGCGAACGCAGAAGCTCGTCGCTGACGACGGCCAGGCATTCGATACGTTCGGCAATGCGGTCGTGTTCAACGGCACGACTGCGCTCATCGGCGCGTACGGGGAAGTGATCAACGGCAACTTTTCGCAGGGTGCGGTGTACGTGTTCACGCTCTCGGGCGGGAGCTGGAGCCAGACGCAGAAGATCACCGCCGACGACGGACAGATGTTCGACAACTTCGGCTATTCGCTCGGATTGAGCGGCACGACCGCGCTCATCGGCGCCGACGGCGCCGCGGTCGGCGACAACGGCTCTCAAGGCAAGGTCTACGTCTTCACCGAATCGGGCGGCACCTGGGCGCAAGGGCAGCAACTCGTCGCGGACGACGGCGGGATCGGCGACATCTTCGGCTACTCGATCGCCTTCGACGGCACGACGGCGGTGATCGGCGCCTACGCGAACAATGGCTACCAGGGCGCAGCGTACGTGTTCGGCGAAACCGGCGGAACGTGGAGTCAGAGCCAGAAGCTCGTCGCGGACGACGGCACCAGCAACGCCTATTTCGGATACGCAACCGCGCTGTCGGGCTCGACCATCCTGGTCGGTTCATGGGGTGCGAGTCCCGGCGGCAACGACACGCAGGGCGCGGCGTACCTCTTCACCGAAACGGGCGGAACCTGGAGCCAGACTCAGGAACTCCTCTCCGATGACGGCGGACCAGGCGACAAATTCGGTCACTCGGTCGCGCTCGAGGGCACGACCGGACTGATCGGTGCGGACGGCTGGACCAACAGCAGCGCGCAAGGCGCCGTCTATGATTTCGACGGATCTTCCGGTGCGTTCGTCCAGTCGCAAACGCTCGTGGCGAGCGACGGCGCTCCGGCGGACCAGTTCGGCCTGCCGGTGACACTGGATGGGGACACGGCCCTGATCGGTTCGTGGCTGTGGAGATCGCCCGAGGACACGATTCCAGGCGCGGCGTATTTCTTCACGAGAGGACCCGGCGACACGATTTTCGCGGATGGGTTCGAAGGAGCGGCACCGTAAATCTTCGCGGGTCATCGGCGCAAAACCGGGGAACCGGGTTCTGACATCCGAAGCTACCGTGCCGCTGTCAACGCCAGGAGCCGAGGTTTCACCGGCGCCCGTCCTGCAAACGCGCCTGGCGACCCGTCAGGACGGGAAGTGAACCTGACCCCGTTCTGGTTTCATGTTGCCAATGCAGCCGGACGGCCGATGATCACCTGGTCCCGGCCGCTGCGTTTGGCTCGATAGAGCGCTTCGTCGGCCTGAATCAGCGCCTGTTCCACAGTCTGTTGCGGTGTGGCTTCGTAGACGCCGACGCTGATCGTGAAGTCGAGGGCAAGACCGGTTTCGGTGGTCAAGTGCGTTTCGCGGCAGCGCGAACGGATCCGTTCGGCCAGGGCTGATGCCGCGGCTTGTGGTCTCCCTGGCAGCACGATGCAAAATTCCTCGCCACCCATGCGTGCTGCGAGTTGTCCGGGCTCCGCAAGCTCGCGAAGCTGCGCGCCGAGTTCCTGCAGTACGCGATCGCCGGCGTCATGTCCGTAACGATCGTTGGTTCGCTTGAAGTGGTCGATATCGAGCATGATCACGCTGAGCGTCCCATCTCTGCCCGGCTGCAATTGTGGATCACGGCGGACAACACCAAAGAAACCTCGACGGTTGAACAACCCGGTCTGCCAGTCGATCATCGCCAGATCGGCATTGCGAGCGGCCTGCGATGCAAATTGCAAGGCGAGGCAACCGACAGCCAGGGAGAGCATGAACAGCAGCGACGACACGCTGAAGAATGCCCGGTGATAGCTCGGTGCCAGATAGGCTGTCGTCGGCAATACCTCGGCAAGACTTCCGTAAGACCACAAGACGACGAACAGGTACACCACCACGACGAAACGCAGGCGTCGATAAATCTGTGCGAGTTCCCTACGCGGCGCGCGGCGCAGCGATTGCTGCAGCAGGATCAGGAACAGCGCCTGGCCACCGGCCGTGCACAGGATACGCAACCGGGAGTTGGGCCAGAGGTTCTCCCACACGAGCAGGCTGACCAGGGGAATCAGCATCAGCAGGACAAGCAGCCAGGTGCGGCGTGGCTGTCGGCCGAAGGCCCAGAAGCCGAGCAGAAAAAATACTGTCGACGCGCCAAGCGTCAGATGATTGATCGCGGTTCTGGGCGGCTCCCACGCGGCAGGCACGTGGATCGGGAACACGAACAGGGACAGGCCGTTGAGAAAAAATCCGGCAGCCCACCAACGCGCCGCATCGCCGCCCTCGCCACGATTGCCGACGTACAGCAACAGTCCGCCGAGCATCATCTGCATGAAGCCGCGACTGAAGGCGAGCGTCGGTATGTCGATCGGAAGAATGACGAATTCGTGCATCGGCCCCCCCGTCCGCAACGAGGTCAGGGTCACTTATTCACGGGAGGCAGTCAAGAATGAAAAAGGCGAACAACAGCCACGGCAGAAATCATTCGTTGCCGGTCGGTCGACGAGATCCAGGAAGTGTCGCTCCCGGATATCCTCCCCGGATCTCCTGCCGAAGGTGTGCGAACAAGAGGCATGGGCAGACCCGGTTCCAGCCGTTCTTGTCCGCTCCCAGGTTACCGAAGGTGACAGCCTGCCTGCAGGCGCCGGAAAGAAGCGTGGATCGAACGGCTTCCCGACTTCCGGCACGTTCGCCGACGCGCGATCGGGCCTAGCTTGCGGTGCGCCAACCACCGCGTCCGCCGCTGCAGGGAACCGACATGCCTACACTCGACCGCCGCCAATTCCTGAAACTCGCC
>JBAVZT010000311.1:0-8721 GCA_049588955.1 Rhodanobacteraceae bacterium
AATGCCGCTCCGGCTTCGGCCACGCCAGTCGCGGACTTCCAGGCGCCGTTGCTCGTTCCAGGCGTCCCGAGCGGTATGGTATCGGCTCAAGGTAATGGTGATCCGGCGGAACCGGTGTCGTTCGACCCGCATTTGCAGTCCTATCTGGTACGTCACTACGAAGCGACAGGCGCGGTCGGACAACAACCGGGATTCCTGCCCTATGTTCTGCTGGTCGCTCCGCCGGCGCAGTCGGCCTCAATCGCGCGGCCCGACCCGTATCCGGCGCAGAAACGCTAACCCCGTGCGTGGCAGCAGTGCCTGCGCGCTGGTCGTCGTGCTGGCGATTGCATGCGGTGGCTCAGGCATCGCAACAGCTGCGGACGTAACGGCGGATGAACTTCTGGCCGACATGGCGCGGTCGATGCACTCGCTCGACTACCAGGGCTCCTTCGTTTACCAGCATGGCGGGCGCACCGACGCACTGCGCGTGTTTCACCTCGGCGGTGCCCGTGAGCGCGAGCGCCTGATCAGCCTGACCGGTCCGCGCAGCGAGGTTGTGCGCAATGGCGGCACGATCACCTGTGTTCAATCCGGGGGACAGCGCACCGTCTTCACCAACGATGCCAACCCGTCGCTGGTCCCCCTGGTGCCCGATGCGAATGTCGCCAAGCTGGCCGCAAACTACACGCTGCGGCTCGGCGGCGAGGATCGCATCGCCGGATACAATTCACGCGTGGTCGATATTGCTGCTCGCGATGGCTATCGTTACAGCTACCGACTGTGGCTCGATCAGACTTCGCGGATGCTGCTGCGCTCAACGGTTCTCGACGCGCATCAGCGGACGCTGGAACAGTTCATGTTTGTCGCGCTCGTGGTCGGAGTCAAACCGAACGAAACCGATCTGCTGCCGGGCAACGCGGCCGGCAAGGCGCGAGCACCCCAGGATGAAGTGGTCCTGAGCGGCGCGCCGATCTGGCGGGTCGCGGATCTTCCGGCGGGCTATCGGCTCGCCCGCAGTCAGCGACCGGTCCAGGGTCCGCCGGACGCCGAGCATCTGATGTACTCGGATGGTCTGGCCAGCGTATCCGTGTATGTCGAGCCGGATGCCGGGAATTCCGTGCGCAAGGCCAGCAGGATCTCGCGCGGCGCGCTGAATGTCTACTCGCACAGCAGCGATGGCTGGCGGATCACGGTGCTCGGAGACGTACCGGCGGCGACGGTCACGCGCCTGGCGCGATCGGTTCGCAGGGTCTCCGCGTCGGACGGCTGATCGATTGCGTTCGAAGCCCGGCAAGCCGATAAATCGCCTGAGCGTTAACAGGCCTTAAAGCCCGGCACGCGAAATGCTTGCGTTGTGGAACTTTGCGCATTCGCATTTTATCCAATCCGCGTGCGGCCGATGCCCGCATTACCGCTGCGGTCGGGTTTCCGCTTGTTGCCGACACGGCAAGCAGGGCACCACTGACCGCGAACCACGAACACGACGAGGTAACAGCTCATGACGAGGATGCTTTTTCGCTGGATGGCAGCACCCGTGCTGCTGATGTTTTTTGCAGCCAGCGTCGGCGCCAACGATTTGCCGGACTTTACCGGCCTGGTTGAACATTATGGTCCGGCGGTAGTGAACGTGCAGGCCACCGGCAATCCGGAAACCAATGCACCCGGTCAACCCGACATCGATCAGCTGCCGGAGATTTTCCGTCATTTCTTCGGCCCGATGCCGCAGCAACCGCCGGGCCGGCGCGTGTCGATAGGTTCCGGATTCATCATCTCGAGCGACGGATACATCCTCACCAACAACCATGTGGTGGACGATTCGGACCAGGTGACGGTACGCCTTTCCGACCGCCGTGAACTCGTGGCAAAGGTGGTCGGCAGCGATCCGCAGTACGACATCGCCCTGCTCAAGGTCAAGGCGAACGGCCTGCCGACCGTGAGCGTCGGCGATTCCAAGACACTCAAACCCGGGCAGTGGGTGGTCGCGATCGGTTCGCCATTCGGTTTCGATCACTCGGTAACCGCCGGCATCGTCAGCGCGATCGGGCGCAGTTTCGGTGCTGCGGATCAGCAGTACGTGCCGTTCATCCAGACTGACGTTGCGATCAATCGCGGCAATTCCGGTGGGCCGCTGTTCAACCTCGCCGGGCAAGTGGTCGGCATCAATTCGCAGATCTTTTCCAATACCGGCGGCTTCATGGGGGTATCGTTCGCGATCCCGATCGATATCGCGATGAACGCGGTGGAACAGATCAAGACGACCGGCCATGTCAGCCGCGGCATGATCGGCGTGCAGATCCAGAACGTCGACCGCGGGCTCGCCCAGAGCCTCGGCCTGCCGCGGACCGGTGGCGCGCTGGTGAACAAGGTGACACCGGGCAGTGGCGCCGACCAGGCTGGAGTGCGTGTCGGTGACGTCATCCTGACCTACAACGGCACCGACGTGGTCAGCTCGGCCGACCTGCCGCCGCTGGTTGGCGTGACCAAGCCCGGATCGAAGGCCGATCTCGGCATTTTTCGAGACGGCAAGAAGATGGATTTGCAGGTGACCGTCGGTACCCTGCCGAATCAGTCCGAGCAGACCGCGAGCGTCCCCACCGGCGGCCACGCGGGTCCGACCAATAGGCTCGGAATCGTTGTCGAAGATCTGACTTCCGAACAGCGCACTCAACTCAACCTCAAGAAGGAGGGTGTACTGGTGACCGCCGTCAATGGAGTGGCCGCCCGACGCGCAGCGTTGCAGCCGGGCGATGTCATCCTGATGGTCGGCCGCAAACCGGTGGCTTCCGCGAATGATTTCGATTCCGCAGTGAAGAACGTGAAACCGGGCCAGTCGGTCATGCTGCTGGTGCGCCGCGACGACGTTACCAGCTTTATCGCTCTCAGCGTACCGCAGAACAAGAACAAAGGTTGATCATCGAGCGTCCCGGGGCGCGGCTTCGATTTTTCCCGGACCTCGATTCGGGTCGGCCCTCCCGGTGTGGAGGGCCGCCATCGTTACGGGCACCTCGTCCGGCGTGCAGATGCAGGCGACGGGGAACGCGGTGCGTGCACGCGGCCGGCAGCCACGCCGGTTTGGCTTTCTGCGATAATCGCGCCCTTGTGCCGACCATTCGCCTGCGGCCGCAACTGCTGATCGATGCAACGGATTCGCAACTTCTCCATCATTGCCCATGTGGATCATGGTAAATCGACACTCGCCGACCGCATCATCCAGCTGTGCGGCGGTCTGAGCTTGCGCGAGATGGCCGAGCAGGTGCTCGATACCAATCCGATCGAGCGGGAGCGCGGCATCACGATCAAGGCGCAGTCGGTGTCATTGCCATACACGGCGCGCGACGGCAAGACTTACCAGCTCAATTTCATCGATACGCCGGGACATGTCGATTTCAGCTACGAAGTGAGCCGTTCGCTGGCTGCCTGCGAAGGTGCCCTGCTGGTGGTGGATGCCGCGCAGGGTGTCGAGGCGCAATCGGTCGCCAATTGCTACACCGCAGTCGAACAGGGGCTTGCCGTGATACCGGTGCTCAACAAGATCGACCTGCCGACGGCCGACATCGCAAAAGTCAAGGAAGAGATAGAAGCAGTCATCGGCATCCACGCCGATGAAGCGATCGCGATCAGCGCCAAGACCGGTCAGAACGTCGAAGAGGTGCTCGAAGCCATCGTCGCGCGCATCCCGCCGCCGGTGCCGCGCGATACCGACCGCTTGCAGGCGCTGATCATCGATTCATGGTTCGACAACTATCTCGGTGTGGTATCCCTGGTGCGCGTCATGCAGGGCGAAATCAAGCCGCGCGACAGGATTCTCGTCATGTCGACCGGGCGCTCCCACGAGGTCGATCAGGTCGGGGTCTTCACGCCCAAGCGCACAAGACGCGAGCGGCTTGGGCCGGGCGAAGTCGGTTTTGTCTGCGCCTCGATCAAGGAAGTCCATGGCGCGCCGGTCGGCGACACGCTGACGCTTGCATCCAGCCCCGCGCCGCACCCGCTGCCGGGGTTCCGGAAGATGCAACCGCGCGTTTTCGCCGGCCTGTTTCCAGTGGACGCCGAGGACTATCCGTCGCTGCGCGAGGCGCTGGAAAAACTCACGCTCAACGATTCCTCCCTGCATTTCGAGCCGGAAAGCTCCGAAGCGATGGGTTTCGGCTTTCGCTGCGGTTTTCTCGGCATGTTGCACATGGAAATCGTGCAGGAGCGGCTTGAGCGCGAATACGATCTCAATCTGATCAGTACCGCGCCGACGGTCATCTACGAAGTTCTGCAAACCGACGGCACGACCTTGCAACTCGACAACCCGGCCAAGCTGCCGGCGACGCAGACCATCGAGGAAATACGTGAGCCCATCATCGTGGCCGACATCCTTACGCCGCCCGATCATGTCGGCGGCGTGATCAAGCTGTGTGAGGAAAAGCGCGGCTCGCAACGCTCCATTCACTATCTCGCCAGCCAGGTCCGGATCAGCTATGAGCTGCCGCTGGCCGAAGTGGTGCTCGATTTCTTCGATCGCCTCAAATCCATATCGCGTGGTTATGCGTCGATGGACTACCATTTCCTGCATTTTCAGGCAGGACCCTTCGTGCGACTCGATATCCTGATCAATGGCGAGCGTGTCGACGCGCTCAGCCTGATCGTGCATCGAAGCGCGGCCGATCGCCGCGGGCGCGAACTGGTCGATCGCATGAAGGAAGTGATTCCGCGGCAGATGTTCGACGTTGCGATCCAGGCGGCGATCGGTTCACAGATCATCGGCCGTTCGACGGTCAAGGCGATGCGCAAGAATGTGCTGGCCAAATGCTACGGCGGCGACGTGACGCGCAAGCGCAAGCTGCTGGAGAAACAGAAGGAAGGCAAGAAGCGGATGAAGCAGGTCGGCCAGGTGCAGATTCCGCAAGAGGCCTTTCTGGCCGTGCTGCAATCGGACAACAAATGACGGAGTCCGCGTTCACGCGGCAGCGTGTCCCGCGGATGGCCGTACTCGGACGTGGCGGTTTCCGCGCCGACCGCTTCAACAAGAAGGATTGACGATGGATTTCGATTTTGCCCTGTTTCTGGTGGTGCTTACCGCATTGACCGGCGTGATCTGGTTGTTCGATCGAGTCTTTCTCGCACCGGCGCGGCGGCGTCGGGCAGGGGATATCGAGGATCTGGATTCGCTGTCCGAGCCCGAGCGCAAGGCGCGCGCCGAAGTGGTTCTGCACGAGCCGCTTGTCGTCGAATATGCGCGCTCGTTTTTTCCGGTGATCCTCGTCATCCTGCTGTTTCGTTCATTCGTGGTCGAGCCTTTCAAGATTCCGTCGGGATCGATGATGCCGACGCTGCAGGTCGGTGATTTCATTCTGGTCAACAAGTTCGCCTACGGTTTGCGTTTGCCGGTGCTCAATACGCGCATACTGGATATTGGCGAACCCAGGCGCGGCGACGTGTTCGTGTTCCGCTATCCGGAAAATCCGAAAGAAGACTACATCAAGCGCGTGATCGGATTGCCCGGCGACGAGATCACCTATCGCAACAAGACGCTGTATGTGAACGGGCACGAGATTCCGGAATCCTATCTCGGTCCTTACACCGGACCTTCCGAACCCAACCGCAGCATGGCCGGTGCCGAAGTGAAGCTAGAGCAATTGCAAGGTGTCCGCCACCGCATTCTTGAGCTTCCAATGGTCAATGTCGGTCACGAGGGCACCTGGCATGTGCCGTCCGGCGCATACTTTGCAATGGGCGACAATCGGGATAATAGTGCGGACAGCCGATTCTGGGGCTTCGTGCCGGAGGCCAATCTGGTCGGCAAGGCATTCGTCATCTGGATGAACTGGAACGACGGCGTTGATTTCGGGCGCATCGGAAAGTCGATCCACTAGAAGGCACCTGAGCGGGAGGGGCTATGCGAGCATCGAACAGATTCAGAGGCATCACGCTGATCGGATTCCTGATTCTTCTCATTGTCGCCGGATTCTTCGCCTACCTGGCGATGCGACTGGTGCCGGTCTATGTCGAATATTTCGGTGTCGTCAAGGCGTTGGAGCAGGTGAAAAGCGAACCTGGTTCCGCGCAGAAATCGCTGTACGACCTGCGTCGCGATCTCAATTTGAAATTCGACACGCAATACGTCGACGAGGCCGATGTGACGCCGGAAGACATCACGCTCGAACGCGAAAGCGGCGGAGCGACGCTTCGCATCCACTACGAACGGCGCGTGCCGTTCATCTACAACGTCGACTTGCTGGCGACCTTCGACAAGGCTGTGCTGCTGACCAATGGCGGTTCCTAGGGTAACCGTAGGCGCCCGCCTTCCGGCGCAGATCCGGCCCGGCTGCTGATCATGGGTTCCCGTTTTCCTGTTGCCGGAGCGCTGCGCGCGCGGGGCGTCGGGAATGCCGTCTAGTGCACTGGGCTATCGGTTCGAGTGCCCGGAACTGCTCGAACAGGCGCTTACGCACCGCAGCGCAGGGCGCCCCAACAACGAGCGGCTGGAGTTTCTCGGCGATGGACTTCTCAATGTGCTCGTTGCCGAGCTCCTTTACGAGCAGCATGTGCAGGCCAGCGAGGGCGAATTGACGCGCATGCGCGCGGCGCTGGTCAATGGCGCCAGCTTGGCGCAGGTTGCGCGATCCGAACAGATCGGCGAACGGCTGCATCTCGGGGCGGGCGAACTCAAGAGCGGCGGTTTCCGTCGCGACTCGATTCTGGCCGACGCATTGGAGGCGCTGCTGGCCGCGATCTATCTCGATGGGGGCTGGAACGCGTGCCGCGAAGTCGTGCGTCGCCTGTTTCTTGAGAGTGCGCGTGATGGAGGGGGCATCGTATCGAAGGACGCCAAGACGCGCTTGCAGGAGCTGTTGCAGGGACGCGGTCTGCCATTGCCGATCTATGCGCTGGTTGCGAGCACAGGCGAAGACCACGCCAGGACGTTCAAGGTCGACTGTTCAATCACAGACATCGGCGTGCAGGTCCGGGGTGAAGGCGGCACCCGGCGATCCGCCGAGCAGGCGGCTGCGGCAAAGGCGCTGGATCTCGCGCAGACCCGACTGGACGACAATGGGCGTTGACCGCGACGATACAGATGCCGCGCCCGAACCGGTGCACCGCTTCGGACATGTCGCACTGCTCGGCCGACCCAACGTGGGCAAATCGACCCTGCTCAATGCACTCGTCGACACGCGGCTCAGCATCGTGACGCCAAAGCCGCAAACCACCCGGCATCGCATTCTCGGTATGGTCAATCGCGCCCACGCGCAAATCGCGTTTCTCGATACGCCAGGCCTGCATCATGCCGACGCGCGCGCGCTGAATCGTCGCCTCAACCGCATTGCGCGACAGGTTCCCGAAGAGGCCGACGTTCTGATCCATGTGATCGAGGCGCTGCGCTGGAGCGCCGACGATGAGGACGTGTGGCGACTCGTCGCCCGGCATCGGCAACCACGGCTGCTCGCAATCAACAAGGTCGATCGCGTCAAGGACAAGACTGCACTGCTGCCGTTCGCCGCGAAGATTGCGCACGAGCACGATTACGCGACTACCCACTATCTCGTCGCGCGCCGGGGCGAGGGGGTGGAACGCCTGCTGGACGATGTGTCCGGGCGCCTGCCCGAAGGACCGGCGCAATTCGAGGACGACGCATTCACCGATCGCAGCGAGCGCTTTCTTGCCGCCGAACTGATACGTGAGCAATTGATGCTGCGCCTGTCCGCAGAGCTGCCATACTCGGTCGCGGTCGAGATCGAACGATTCGAGAACGACAACGGACTCTCGCGCATCGCCGCGATCATCTGGGTTGAACGCGAAAGCCAGAAGGCGATCGTGGTCGGCACCGGCGGCACGCAGCTCAAGGCCATCGGCAGCGAAGCGCGGCGCGCCATGGAAAGCCTGTTCGGCCGCCGCGTATTCGTGCAGATGTGGGTGCGCGTGCGCGAAAACTGGAGCGACGACGAGCGTGCGCTGCACAGTTTCGGTTATGAATAGCCGGCAGGCGCGTAAATGCACAGGTGCCTGCGCGCGGGTTCGATCGGCTTGGCTAAATTCCAACCCAACCGATACCGGCGTCGGCAAGTCCGGCCAATGTCTGCTTGCGTGATCTCGAACAGCGAAGCACAGGCGCGCTATGCTGTGGCATGCGTCGCGCCGTCTTCTATGTATCCGATGGTACCGGTATCACGGCGGAAACCATCGGTCACAGTGTCCTGACCCAATTCGAGGGTGTTGATTTCGATACCTATCGACTGCCCTTCGTCGATGACGAGGCGAAAGCGCGCATTGCCGCGACGCGCATCAAGGTGGCGTTCGGCGACAATGGCGTGCGTCCGATCGTGGTGAACACGATCATGGACAAACGCCTGAGCGATTTCATTGCGGAAAGCGGGGCGTTGATGCTCGATGTATTTGCGCCGTTCATCGACCCGCTCGAGGCCGAACTCGGAACCAAACGTCTGTCGCGCGTCGGCAAGGCGCACGGAATGACCGATTTTGCAGCCTACGAATCCCGCATCAACGCGACCAACTACGCGCTTGCGCACGACGATGGCATTGATCTGCGCTACGACGACGCCGAAGTCATACTCATTGGCGTTTCACGGGTGGGCAAGACGCCGACCTGTCTCTACATGGCGCTTCATTACGGTATCCGGGCGGCCAACTATCCACTGACGGAAGAGGATCTTGGCAAGCTTGAATTGCCCGCGCGCCTGATTTCACATCGGGACCGACTGTTCGGACTGAGTATCGAGGCGCCGCGCCTCGCCCAGG
>JBAVZT010000312.1:0-5135 GCA_049588955.1 Rhodanobacteraceae bacterium
TTGATGTTCATCTCGATCACGATCGGCACGCCGGTGTCGCCGAAGATGACGGGGGTCGGTGGAAACACCGCCTTCGCGAAGCGGTCGGCGAAACATTGCACCATCGGTGTGCGCGGGCGCAGGTCGATTTGTCCGAGGCCGCCGGTCGGCAGTACGTTGGCGATCATCACGAAGGAATCGGTATCCGGCGGTGTGCCTTTCCTGAAGCAGCCTTGCATCGCGGAGTTCGCGTTCGTTTCCACGTGCAGCCACATGTCATGCACGTAGGGCTTCCCGTCGCCCTCCGACTCGACGAGCTTTGCGCGTTGCACGCGTTGGTCGAACAGGTCGTTGCCCAAGGCGCTCACGCTGATAAGAACGAGTACGACTGCGAACCACTTCATTTCAACGGGTAAGGCGCATGGACGTGACGCGATTTTGGCGCGGAGTTCGGAACAGGTGGCGAGGATAGCAAGCCTCCCGCCTGCCAGGCGGTCTGAGGCCGCTGCGCCGACCTCTTGATTTAGCCACGTTTGGTGCTGGCGCCAACCGGTACGCGCTGCGTGCGCCCCGCGGCGTTGACAGGTCGCGCGGCCTGCTCTAGCGTTGCCGCCCTGCCTCTGTGCGAGTGAAGGTGGCCCGCGGGTAACCGCCGGTCGAGGGTGTGACATGGACACGCGAACGAATCAGCGCTGATCCTCGACAGCGTTGCCTCGGCAACCGGTCGAAGCATCCGACTTTCCTTTTCTTTGTGTTCGGCCGTCTCTCCGATGCTGGACGCACCCGGTCTTCCCGACCGGATTTCCGAGCTGGACAATTCATGATCAATATCACGCTACCGGACGGCAGCAAGAAGCCGTTCGATCATCCCGTGACGGTCGCCGAAGTCGCGGCCTCGATCGGTGCCGGGCTGGCCAAGGCCACTGTCGCGGGCTCGGTCGACGGCAAACTCGTCGATGCGAGCGATCGCATCGACCATGACGCGAGCCTGCGCATCATCACGCCGAAGGATGCCGAGGGCGTCGAGATCATCCGCCATTCGGCCGCGCATCTGGTCGGCCATGCGGTCAAGCAGCTGTTTCCGACCGCGAAGATGGTGATCGGACCGGTCATCGAGGATGGTTTCTATTACGACATCTGGTACGAACGGCCATTCACGCCGGAGGATCTCGCCGCGATCGAGCAACGCATGCGCGAGCTGATCGACAAGGACTACGACGTCATCAAGAAGGTGACGCCGCGCGCCGAGGTCATCGACGTGTTCAGGTCGCGCGGCGAGGAATACAAGTTGCGCCTGATCGACGACATGCCCGACGAAAAGGCGATGGGCCTGTATTACCACGAGGAATACGTCGACATGTGCCGCGGTCCGCACGTGCCGAACACACGCTTCCTCAAGGCGTTCAAGCTGACCCGCATTTCCGGCGCCTACTGGCGCGGCAATGCCGAGAACGAACAGTTGCAGCGCATTTACGGCACCGCCTGGGCCGACAAGAAACAGCTCGATGCCTACATCACGCGGATCGAGGAAGCCGAGAAGCGCGACCACCGCAAGCTCGGCAAGCAGCTCGACCTGTTCCACATGCAGGACGAGGCGCCGGGACTGGTGTTCTGGCATCCCAAGGGCTGGTCGATCTGGCAGGCCGTCGAGCAGTACATGCGCAAGGTCTACCGCGACAGCGGCTACGAGGAAGTGCGCTGCCCGCAGATCCTCGATGTCGAGCTGTGGAAGAAATCGGGCCATTGGGACAACTACAAGGACAATATGTTCTTCACCGAGTCCGAGAAGCGGACCTATGCGGTGAAGCCGATGAATTGCCCGGGCCACATCCAGATCTTCAACCATGGGCTGCACAGCTACCGCGAGTTGCCGATCCGATACGGCGAGTTCGGCTCGTGCACGCGCAATGAGCCTTCGGGCGCCTTGCATGGCCTCTTGCGCGTGCGCGGGTTCGTGCAGGACGATGGCCATATTTTCTGCACCGAGGACCAGATCGAGTCCGAGGTGGTCGCGTTCCATCGCCAGGCCATGCAGGTCTATGCCCACTTCGGCTTTGCCGAGGTGGCTCTCAAGATTGCGTTGCGCCCGGATCCGCGCATGGGTTCGGACGAAGTCTGGGACAAGTCCGAGCAGGCCCTGCGCGCGGCGCTTGCGACCTGCGGCGTCGATTGGCAGGAGCTTCCGGGCGAGGGGGCTTTCTACGGTCCCAAGATCGAATACCACATGAAGGATTCGCTCGGTCGCGCCTGGCAGGTCGGCACCATGCAGGTGGATTTCTCGATGCCGGGCCGGCTGGGTGCCGAATACGTCGGCGAGGATTCGGCCCGGCATGTACCGGTCATGCTGCATCGGGCCATTGTCGGCTCGATGGAGCGTTTCATCGGCATTCTGATCGAGCATTACGCCGGCAATTTCCCGCCCTGGCTGGCCCCTGTGCAGGCGGTGGTCATGAATATCACCGATGCGCAGGCCGATGCCGTGACGGAGGTGACGCAAACCCTTGTCGAGCAAGGTTTCCGGGTGGAATCGGATTTGCGTAACGAGAAGATCGGCTATAAAATCCGCGACCACACGCTGCACCGTATCCCCTACCTCCTTGTCGTCGGCGACCGGGAAAAGGACTCGGGGGCGGTTGCCGTGCGTGCACGCGCCGGCGACGATCTTGGATCCATGACGGTGGACGGGTTCGCCGAGCGGCTGCGATCGGAATGCGCGCTGATCGATCGCAATCGCGGCTGACGCTGCAATTCAATTGACGGGAGGACGAACGTATCGCCACAGACAACAAGATCAACCGCAGGAATCACGACATCCGTGTTCCGCGGGTTCGCGTGATCGACGCGGCAGGGGAGCAGGCAGGGATTTTGTCGCGCGAGGAAGCGCTCGCGATGTCGGAAGAAGCGGGGCTGGATCTGGTCGAGATTCAGCCGAATGCCGATCCGCCGGTCTGTCGGATCATGGACTTCGGAAAATTCCGTTTCGATCAGCAGAAAAAAGCCAACGCGGCAAAGAAGAAGGCCAAGCAGATCGAGATCAAGGAACTGAAGTTCCGGCCGACCACGGACATCGGCGATTATCAGATCAAGTTGCGCAACCTCAGACGGTTTCTCGATGAGGGCGACCGCGTAAAGATCACGGTTCGCTTTCGCGGCCGCGAGATGGCCCATCAGGAACTGGGCCAGGCGATGGTCAACAAGATCGCGGCCGATATCGCCGAGGAAGCCACGATCGAGCAGTATCCGCGCATGGAAGGGCGCCTGATGGTGATGATGGTCGCTCCGAAAAAGAAATAAGCGGCCCGATATATCGAGTAAATTGGAAAGCGAAGTCTGGCCCGCAGGGGCCAATAAGGCGCGTTCGAGCAGGGATGGAAAGCGTGGGCATGCGCCCGCCGCTCGATCCGCAACCAAAAACAACCAAGGAGACGGGCCATGCCCAAGATGAAGACCAATCGGGCCGCCGCCAAGCGGTTTCGCAAGACCGCGTCCGGCGCGTTCAAGTGCGGCCATGCGTTCAGGAGTCACATCCTGACCAAGAAGTCGACCAAGCTCAAGCGCGGTCTGCGTGCCCCCAACCATGTGCGCAAGGAAGATGCGGGCCGTGTCGCGCGCATGCTTCCGTACGCGTAAGGGGGAACGACGATGGCAAGAGTCAAACGTGGCGTCACCGCCCATCGCCGGCACAAGCGCCTGCTGGGCAGGGCCAAGGGTTACTACAACGCGCGGCGGAAGGTCTATCGCGTCGCCAAGCAGGCGGTCACCAAGTCATTGCAGTACGCGTATATCGGCCGCAAGCAGCGCAAACGGCAGTTTCGCGCGCTGTGGATCGTGCGCATCAACGCAGCGGCGCGCCAGCATGGTCTGAGCTACAGCCGTCTGATGAATGGTCTGAGCAAGGCCGGCATTACCGTGGATCGCAAGGTTCTGGCCGATATCGCCGTGCATGACATCAAGGCGTTCGGTGCACTGGCCGAGCAGGCCAAAACCGGTCTGGCCGCGTAATCCCGCGGTGATCCGGCGTGCGGGCAAGCTGCCCGAACGCGCATGCAGGGGGAGCGGCGGTTTCCGTTCTCCCGGCATCGTTGCCCGCGGACTTGCAGATGGATGATTTCACCTCCCGTATCGACCAGGCGCTGGCCGGCATCGCCGGTGCGGCCACGCGCGAAAACCTTGAGGCGCTGCGGGTCGCGCTGCTCGGCAGGACCGGTCTGGTTTCGGAGCAGTTGAAGGGGCTTGGCCGGTTGCCGCCTGACCAACGCAAGGCACAAGGTGCGCGCTGGAATCTGGCCCGGGACCAACTGCAGCAGGCGATTGCGCTGCGCCGCGACGAACTCGATCAAGCAGCAATAGCGAACCGCCTGGCCGACGAACGGGTCGACGTCACATTGCCCGGGCGGCGCAGTCAGCTTGGCAACCTGCATCCGATCACGCTCGCGCTCGACCGGATCGTCGAAATTTTCAGGCGGCTCGGTTATGCGACCGCCGAGGGTCCGGAAATCGAGGATGACCATCACAACTTCGAGGCGCTGAACTTTCCGCCGCATCATCCGGCGCGGGCGATGCACGACACGTTTTATTTTCCGGACGGGCGCCTGCTGCGCACCCATACCTCGCCGGTGCAGATTCGGGCGATGACGGGGCGTCAACCGCCGATCCGCCTGATCGCGGCGGGCAAGGTCTACCGCAGCGATTCGGACCAGACCCATTCGCCGATGTTCCATCAGGTCGAAGGCATTCTGGTGACCGGGGACGCGAGTTTCGCGGATCTGAAGGGTACGCTGGCGGAGTTCGTGCGTGCCTTCTTCGAGCGCGACTTCGACATGCGTTTCCGGCCGAGCTATTTCCCGTTCGTGGAACCCGGCGCCGAGGTCGATATCGGCTGGGAACGCGCCGGAGAGACGTCGTGGCTCGAGGTCCTCGGGTGCGGCATGGTGCATCCGAATGTGCTGCGCGCGTGCGCGATCGACCCGGAGCGCTACACCGGTTTCGCATTCGGCATCGGCGTCGAGCGCCTGGCGATGCTGCGCTACGGGGTCGACGACCTGCGCGCGTTTTTCGAAAACGACCTGCGCTTCCTGCGCCAGTTTGCCTGAGCGGGTGCGCGATGAAGTTCAGTGAAAACTGGCTCCGATCCCTGGTCGAAATTCCGGTCGAAC
>JBAVZT010000313.1:0-10577 GCA_049588955.1 Rhodanobacteraceae bacterium
CAGCGATACCCATGCGGTGATGCGCAAAATGGGGCGTCACGGCAGTTGCGGTGACTGTGATGGGTATCGCTGCGCTCAACCCATCCTACGTCCTGCCCTTTCCCGCGCTGCAAGAGGGAAGGGACTCGTGGTGGAATTACAGCCAGCACGGGCTGACAGGCAACAGCGCCGTTTGGCGATCAATTGCCGGAAGACGATGGTTCGATGGCCGCAGGTGTTTCGGGTTTCGATTCGTAACGTGTGCGCAGCGATGCAACGAGATCGGGGTTCGCGTCGAGCTTCTGGTTGCGCAACTTGTCGGTATGGTTCGCGACCGCCTTGTCAATGTAGTCCGAACGCAGCTTCTTGATGATCTTGTCCTTCACCTCGGCGAAAGCCTGCTGCCTGTCGGGCACGCGCGCGATCAGCTTGAGGACATGAAATCCGTAACGCGTCTTGACGATCGGCGAAATGTCCCCGGGCGTCTTCAATGCCGCCGCGGCTGCCGCGAATGCCGGATCGTAGCGGCCGGAGCCGACATCCGTCATCAGGCCGTGATTGTCGGACTTGCTCGGATCGTCCGAATACTTTTCGACCAGATCGCCGAACTGGTCCGGATGCGTGCGCGCCTTGCCTTCGATCGTCTGCGCAAGCGTTTTCGCTTCCTCTTCGTTGCGCGCCTTGGTCGATACCAGAATGTGCTTGACGTCGGTCCGACCTTGCACGACGTACTTGTCCTTGTGCCCGAGATATTCCTCACGCGCGAGTTCGGCAAAATCGGGCAACTTGATGTCATCCCGGAAGCGCTTCATGCGCGCACGGGCCAGGACCTCGTTGGTTGCCTGCCGTATCTGCAATGCGACCTCCGGATTCTTGTCCAGACCGAGCGTGCGTGCCTCGACGGCCAGCTGCTTCTGCACGAGCAGTCCGGTAAGCATGTTCTGGATGCGTACGGGGCTGTCGAAGAAGCCGGCGCGATCCTTTTCGGGTATGTGTGCGGCGAACGCATCGACATCGCCAAGCGTCACGCTGACGCCATCCTGGCTCACGACGACCGCATCGATGTCGGCCGGAGCAGCGGCGGCTGACAACGGCGCGAGAAATACGACCCAAGCCAACAGTGCCGCTGAAAATCCACGGACACAAGCAAACATGAAGTTCTCCAAAAGATAAGCGCCATCGCACGGTGAACGGCGATGGCGCATCTGGCGACATTCCTCGTCGCCGACAAGCTGTGCTGTAGGTTGCTAGGCCTTTGGCGGCGGCCTTCAGTCGAGCACGTGGGAAATACCGCTCATGACGCACCCTGTGGTCTGGCAGAATGAATTGGTGGGATCACCGAGCGGCGACATCATGATGTTCAGATAGTACGTATGCCCCGGCGTCAACCGGCAAACACCGGGCTGGTCGCTACCTATGTTCCAAACGAGCAGCGGCGATCCTCTGTTGCCGCTGTCGATCACGCAACCGGCCCCGACATCGTTGTAGAAATCGCCGCAGGTTTCGCTGATCGAGGCGGATGTATGCGATACATCGCCAGCAATATCGGCACGCTTGAACTGCCCGCTGAAATTCACCGGACTGTTGGGCACGGTAAATTGGGCCGCGAGAAACATGTCTCGCGGCAATGGATCGAGATAGGCGATCTGATTGTCGATTCCCGGCCACAGAATGGGTGGCTCGGGGATGCCCGGGCCACCGCGGCCCCAGATGTTCTCGAAATGGGTCAGGTCGGCGTTATGGGCGGTGGCGAAGCCGGGAACCCAGGTAACATTGCCGACGGCCAGACGGGTCAGCCCCTCGGGGCCGTTGCACACGGTTCCGCCGTCCGGACTCGCGACGGTCGTCGCCGCCGACGAAACCGTCGTCGGATTACTGCCGTTGCTGCAGGTCAGATTGAAGTGGTAGGTGCCGTCGACGCTGGCGGTAATCGTTGTCGAATGTGCGCTGGCACAGCTCGACGTCGAATTGCACGCGCTGCCCGTGGTCGGCCAGTCCGGCGAACTGAAACCCGCCGGAAACGAACTGCCGTTGTAGACACACGAGGTCGCGTTCGCGACAGACCATCCCAACGTCAGGTTTGCCCCGGTCACGACACTGGCGGGGATGTCGCCGGCAAGAGGATCGGTGAAATTCGGATCCACGGCCGATGTCTGGCAGCCGGAACCGAACGTTCCGTTGGCAAGCAGATGGCCCGTCGCCGGATCCAGATGGATACCGGACGAGTCGGTCACGAACGTGCACGGGCTGGCCTGCCCGTAACTCAAATCGAGCGTCGTTTGTGCCTGACCGACCAGCGGCTGACCGGAAAGTATCGCAACACAGGCGACCAGGAATGAACGCCGGGCGAAAAAGGACATCATGGCCTCCTGAAAAACGTGCTTGGCTTGTCTATTCTAGCTCCCGGTGACCAGCCGTTACCAGCGCGGGAGGATTCGCAAAGGCGGGATGGCGTTTGCGCGGTCGCAATCCCCCGGGAGCGACGTACAAATAAAAAAAGAGAGGGGGGCTTGCGCCCCCCTCTCGATCTTGCGCTTACAACAGCGTTGTTCTTAACTCAGGAGCACACTCCGGCCGCATTCGTGCACGAACGGCTGGCGCGATGGCGGAACAGGCCGCTGTAATTCGCCAGCACGCCGGGTGTCACCTGATCGTTGATGAAGGACTCTGCCGAAAAACCGGTAGCCGGCAGTCCGTTGAACACGTCCCCATCAGTGGACGCACGCAACGAATGCGGGTCGGTGGTCGGGTTCGGATCCAGGCCCAGACGCAACCAGCCAGCGCTCGCGAATGGCGGGATGTTGGTCACCAGAGCCGAACCGAACACGCCGGAGGCGGAACCCGCATCGGGATTGCTCGTCGCAAGGAAGCTGATGACGTTGGTCTCGCGGCACAGCGAGGACGGCGGCTGACCCGGAGGCGGCGGCGAGAAGCCGGGGCCCGGGCCGACGGTGGTGCGCTCTTCGCGGTCGTAGATACTGATGCCGACTACCGAGCAGGACAAGCCGTCGAACACTTCCGAGAACGGCTGGATCGCGGTGGAGCCGACGATGTCCGGATCGACGTAGAAGCGCTTGGTCGGGAACGTGACCACCCAGTCGGTGTTCGAGCCGACGTCCGCATCGACGTTGTACTCGTTGAACAACGATTGGGAAGTGAAGACGGCGCTGACGGCGTCAATCGCGTCGGCGGCCGCGTAGGTCGACGTAATCAAAGCACCATTGTTGAACACGTACGCGACAGCATTGCCGAACGCATCCGAGTTCGCATCCGCCAACTGCGGGGTGGTGGACTCCTGACCGCTGAACAACGGCGTGGTGGTAAAGCCATCGACCGCATCGGCGTTGTAACCGTAGAACACGCCGTCGGCGACGTTGAAGATCGCGCCCGCACCGAACAATCCGCCGGTCGGCGGGTCGGCGTCCGGCGTGCCTGCCACATCCGAAGCGGTCAGACCCTGCACGGCCCCGCAATCCGACGGCACGCCGCCGGAATGCGTCACGGCCCCGCCGAGCGGACCGTCGAGATCGGTCATCTGGATCATCTCGATATGACCTTCACGGGTGCGTCCGACATCGGTCGGACCACCGTCGTCCTGATAAGCAGTCGTCAGGAACGGCTGGTAATGCTTGTCGGTGCCCGGAATCGTCGGCAGACCACTGTTGGCAATCAACGGTGCCGTGCAGCTGTTGTCGGACGTGGTAATCGCCGCACCGAACGGACCATCGGCCGGATCACCACCGAGAGCCGGGCCCAGATCGAATATGCTCGCCGTCCACACATCGTAGTGGGACAGGAACAGGTTGAAGTCAAGCACCTCGCGGCTGTCGTAGCCTTCGAGGAAACGGACCTTGACCGACTTTGCAACGCCCGTGGTGTTGACCACGGAGATTTCCGTCGCTTGATTCTTGTTGACGGTGTAGTACGGATAAATGAGGACCTGACCGAGACCATCGGGATTCAGGTCGACGGCGCTCGCGAGACTCGCGAAGCCCGCGACGCCGGCGATACCGGCGACCACGGCAGTCGTCAAGCTGTTTCTCTTCATCACAACACTCCTAATTTGACCACAGGGCTTTTTGCTTTCCGCTAACCCGGCTCCAGCAGAGCGGGACCGCGCACTCGGCACGGGCGAGGTTAGACAACAGCGCCGCCATGTTAAGACAAAGGAAACAGGCGCGCAATCCCTGTTCCTTCATCCTGCATACAGCAACGAATTCAACTACTTGGCAGATAGTACCAGTTTCCCTTGACGCGTATCCAAGTTTCCGCCAGCGGGGTCACCGATTCGATCGGTCGGCCAAGACCCGCACTGATATTGGCAGAATAGCTCACCACAAGATACACCGTACAGCGATCGGCGTCGCATTTTTTCTTGTTGAAACCGACTTTCTTCCATTGTACCGGGCGGCCGTTCATTGCCTTCGCGTAGGCTGCGCGCGGTGTCGTCGCGCGATAGCCGGGGCTCAGATAGTCGTAGGCTTTTTCCGCCTGGTGGTCAATCAGGTAGTTCCAGCGAGCGACAGCGCGGGTTTCGACGTCGGCCGTGTTGTCCTTCTTCACGCCGGCGGCGCAGCCGGCCACAAGTACGAGCGTCGCCGCAAGCAAGGCTGCGCGACGCATGAAACGGTCAATGATCACCTGCGGAATCCTCCAGTGGTTTGGTCTGCGCCGGCTCGCGCGGCGGTAGCGGCGGTGATGGCGCTGGTGGTTGCTCTTCATCCTTCGCGTGCAGCGGGGCCAGCGACTGGAACTTGCGCTGATACTCCTCGGTGACCACACGCGCTTCCTCGGAATTGGTGATGACCTGCGGCGTAAGCAGCACGATCAATTCGGTGCGATCGTGCGAATGCGTGGTGTTGCCGAACAGGCGGCCAAGGAACGGGATGCGGCTGAGGAAAGGGATGCCGTTGTCGCTGGTCGAATCGTTGTCGCGGATCAGCCCGCCGAGCAGCACGGTCTCGCCGCTCTGCACCGCGATCTGGGTCGAGAACTGGCGCTGGTTGATCGGCGGATTGCCGTTGGCCGTCGCCGCGCCGGGATTGCTGACTTCCTGCTGGATTTCCATGTACACCAGGCCGCCGGGATTCACTCTGGGTTTGACATCGAGCATCACACCGGTATTGAGATACTGCACCGAGCCGGTGGCGCCGGCGATGTTGGTATTGGTGTTGGTCCCGGTGCCCGTATTGACCACGGGTGTGTACGACGAAATATAGGTCTGCACGACCGGGATCTGCTGCCCGACGTTGATCTGCGCTTCCTGGTTGTTCAGCACAACCAAGGAAGGTGCCGACAGGCTGCGCGCCTGACCGTTGGTTTCGAGCGCATTGAGCGCAACCTCGAACTTCCGATTCAAGAACGAGTAGAAAAATCCGCCATCCGCAGTCGGACCGACATTGCCGGTCGCGCCGAGCGAGGTGCGATGCCGATCGTGCGAGTTGCCGGTGAATGTCGGACCGGACCCCGGAGGATACGCGTACGGATAGGAGCCGTTCGCCTGCGCCGATCCGTCTGCCGTGCCGATCAGACCGGCCAGATACCACTGCACGCCGAACTTGAGATTTCCGGTCAGCGTGACCTCGAGAATCTTCGCTTCGATATGCACCTGCAAAGGCGCAATATCGAGACGCCGGATGGCGCTCTGGATCGCCTCCCATTCGATGGGCGTGCTCATGACCAGCAACTGGTTGTTTTCCTCGACCGCAGTGATGCGGATATCGCTCTGCTTGTTGCCGGCGACCGCTCCGGCTCCCTTGACCGGACTGTTCTTTTCTTCCTTGGACTGCGGACGCGGCGAATTCTGGCGGCTGCCGTACGAGAGATTGCCACCGGTACCACCGATGCCACCCACGGTCACCGGATGCAGCCCCTGTCCGACGTTGCCTGACGTGCTGCTGTGCGAGGTGCCGGACGCACCGAGGAAGATCTGGCTCAGGTAATCGGCCAGATCCGGCGCCTTGATGTTCTTGACGTCGTAGACATAGAGCTGCGTCGCATTTTCGCTGCCGCCCTGATCGAGCCGATGCAGCCACTCCGCGGCCTTGACGAGATATTCGGGCTGCGGCGTGATGACGATGATCGCGTTGGTCTGCTCGATCGGCATGAAACGGAACATGCCGGCCAGTGGCGACTCGCCCGCGCTGCCGAAGATCTTCTCCAGATCGGGCATCAGCTTGTCCACATCGACATGCTGCAGCGTGTACACGCCGATCGACATGCCGGCGAGCCAGTCCACATCGAAGGTATCGATGGTGCGCTGATAGTTTTCCAGTTCCGATGCGGTACCGGCCATCACCATGAGGCTGCGGCTGGTGTCGACGCTGACGAAGGCCTCCGGCTTGGCATACGGCTTGAGCAACTTGGCCATTTCGCTCGGCGATATGTACTTGAGCGGGAAAATGCGAAGCTCGTAGCCCTGCGCCGAGCCCGGCGGCGCCGTGTTCGGGGTCAGTTTGCCCGGAATCGCGTCCTTGACCTGCAAAACCGTATAACGCCCGTTTTCGTGGACCAGCGTGTTGCCGGTCCACGACAACAGCATCTCGAGTACCGGCATTGCGTCTCCGGGACGAATCGGCTTTGACGTCGAAAACGTGACGTTGCCACCGACGTTCGGCGCGATGCTGTAGTTTTCCTGCAGGAGATCGCCGAGGATCGCCTTCACCACCGCCTGGATCGGCTGGTTCTCGAAATTGAACACCACCTGCCCTTCGGCGGGTTTGGAGCGTTTGGGCGGCTGCACCTTGAAAAACTTGTCGGTGCCAACCTCGATCTCCGGCTTGATCGCCCTGTAACCGGACTCATCGGTGGCGGCCAGCGAAATGCCGTGGTTGTCGAGCGCCGGCGTCTCCGGTGTCGGTTCCGGCGGCGCGCCACGCCGCAGCGAATCGGTGGTAAGGACATCGCTGTTCGTCGCGGAAGCTCCGGGCCTGGTCGGCTGTGTGCCACAACCGGCGAGCAGTGCGAGGCCGGATACGAGCAGCAGTGTCTTGAGTCTTGATGGCACTTGAATATCTCCAGTCACTTCTGGTGCGCGGGATTTTTCCGTTGCCCTTTCTTTTGCGCTCGCTCCTTGCGTAGCCGGGCGGCATCTTCGCGCATCTGGCGACGGCGTTCGGCGATGCGCTTGGCCAGATCCGAATCGCCTCCGCCGGCACCCGCGTTGCCGGGCGAGTGAACCGAAAAGGCACCGTTGTTCTTGAGCGCAGCAGCCTTGTTGCCCGGCCGCCGCGCATTGCGGCCGGGTGTCGCACGCTGGGTCGGCGCCGCTGCCGTTTCCAGTTCGATTTCCGCATCTTCGTCCGCGGCGCTTCTGAACACGGCACTGCGCGGCTTGATTTCAGTCAAGATCCAGCTTGCCTGATCGCCCTCCAGAGGCATACCGACCTTGAGGGCCAGCGACTGGTTCCGCACATTGTCGCGCACCAGAGCGATTCTGACTTTCGGTGTCACGATCACGCCGGTCAGCGTCACGTTGAGCGGACTGGCCGTTGCCGCCTCGTCGGTCGCATCGTCGCTCTCGTCCAGCGGCGTCGGCTTGCGGTCGTCGTTGAACAGCGGCCGCGCCTCGATCGCGGCAAACGACGAAGCGGCGGGCAGCTTGAACGTCTCGCGCTCGATCTTGCCGATCTGCGACGCGGCGATCGTGTCGGGCGCCTCCACCAGCCAGCGATAGCCGCTGCCGAGACCGGCATACTGGAAGATCACGAACAGGCAAAGCAGCGCACAAGCGCCGATCAGCACGTTCGTCGTCATGCGCGCCGAACGCACGTTCACGTCGACTTGCCCGGTTGCGCCTTGCCCGGTTGTCGCAGATAGCCCGAAAGATTGAAGCGTATATCGAGCGGGCTGCTGAGGTTCTTGTTGCGACCGCGCCGGTATATCTGCTGTCGGTAGATCATCAACTGGTCCACGAACAAATAGGGCTTGCCGTTTTCCAGATCGTAGATTACCGCCGAGAACGGCTCGAGATCGCAGTGCAGGCGCACCTGGATTGTCACACGCTTGTACAACTCGTCCTCGCCACCGTTGTAGCTTTGCTGGCTCACCAACTGGCAGCGTTTCTCGTCCTTGGCATGTTCGGTCATCGCGGCCTTGAGACGCTGGATCAACCCTGCCGACGCGGAATTGGGATCGCCCTCGGACAAGAACGCCTGGTTGCCCTGCTCGTAGGCATGCACATCGGACAATCGTTTTTCAATCTCCGGTCGTTGCATCGCGATCTGGTGGAAACGCAATTGCTCCTCGCGCAAATCCTGCATTTCGGTTCGGTACTGCATCTCGGGGGCGACAAACCACCAGTGCACGCCGACCAGATAGACCAGCATCAGCACGATGACCAGCAGCACCAGCGCCAGCAGGCGCCCATCTTCGGGAAGTCGAAGACTAGGCGCCACGCCCGGCCGCTCCCGCCGTGTGCGGATTCTTGCCCGCTGCCGGCTTGCCCGGCGAATGCTCGTTTGCCGGCGACAGATCTACATCGTACGGTTTGAGATCGGCGCTGATCTGGAATCGTTCCTTGCCGGTCCGCGGATCGGGCTGGATCTGGCCCTCGAAGCGTGGATTGGAGAGATATTTCGACTTGGCAAGCAAACCGATCAACTTGGCGGCCTCCGCTGCCTGACCCTGCAACTGCACCTGGTCGTCCTGGATGTTCAGGCGCTCGAGGTAGGCTTCGTCGGGAATGCGCTTGGTCAGATCGTCCAGAATCGCGATCATCAGGGGACCGTGGCGTTTCTTGTCGGTCAGGAAATGCGCACCGGCGATCGAATCGGCGAGCGTTTTCTTGAGCGCCGCGACTTTCTGGGCCTCGATCTTGGCCTTGTCGACTTCGGTGCGCATCGACTCAACCGTCGTGGCGCGATTGGCCAGCGATTCATTCATGTTGACGATCAACAGCGCGATGGCCAGCGCGGCCAGTCCCAGATTCAACGGCAACCTCAGATTGCGGCGTCGGGCGCGTCGCTCGGGCGGCAGCAGGTTGACGTGGAGCCTGCCGTTGCCGGGCGCATCGCGCCAACTGTCCACCGCATCGATCGCAAGCGTGCCTCCCGCGACACTGGCCAGCTCGGCATCCAGCTGCGCGCGCGGCAGCAACACCAGTTCGACCTGCAAATTGCGCCCGGTCGCATCACGACCGACCACGCGGGCGTCGAAATACACTTGGTCGGCCTTGAACGGCGTTTGCCGATCCATCTCGAACGCGAGCACCTGACGCAGATTCTCTTCGGCCGCCGCAGGCAATGACACATTGCGCTGCAAAACGCGATCGCCGGCGATGCAGAACACGCTCCGCACCGCCGGATCTTCAATGGTGCCGCGCAACCGTTCAAACTCCGCCCGCTGGGCATCGGGCGGCAAATCCACGCTGATACGACCGCATTCATGCGCTGCGTTGCCGCGCTCGCGTCGGACGACGAGATAACGCTGGTCGATATCCAGCAGCAACGACTCCGGGCGTTCGCTCAACATGGCGCGCCAGCGCGGTGGCAGGCACGCAAGCAGATTTCGCGTCCACCAGGCGAAGAACCCCGGCAGCGGGCTCTTGGCAAGGCGCATGCGCAGACGCGCCCACTGTCTGTCCAGTGCTTCGTTTTTCACAATGGATTACGCGCTGTCGTCGTCACGCCAGCGCAGAATCACATACGGCCTTCCGGCCGCATTGACGCCGCCCAGGCGGATCGTGGTGTCGAGTACCGTGCTTGCGCCATTCGGGAGCGTGGCGCGCGACTTGATACTATACGTGAGCCCTCCTCCGCCCGCCACGATGGGCTGCCCGTCCGGCCCGAGAACGGGCGGCCCGCCGCTACCCGGCTGCTGCGCCTGGAGCTGCTGAACGATCTGGCTTATCTGCTCGGCCGTCCAATCCGGATGCATCGCCTGCAACACCTCGGGTGTGGCATAGCCCTCGCTCGGCGTGCCGCGTCCGGAATAGATCGTGATCGCCGGCGCCATCTTTTCGTACAAGGCGTAATCCATGCCATAGACCTGCTGCAGTTCGGACACCGTGTTGAACGGCGCGTTGGCTGGACCATAACTCAGACCGGCGTTCTTGTATTGCTGCTCTTCGGCACCGTTGGGCTGCGTCTCGTCGTCCGGATCGCGCCAGTCCTGGACCGCATCGGCCAGGGCAGCGGCACGATCCCGATCCACTCCGGCCGCCATGAACATGCCTGTGAGCAATTCCGGAGTGGCCGTATTGATGTCGATCTTGCCCGAATCGTCGGTGAGCGAAACTTCGATCTCGACGTCGTCGAACATGAATCGATACGGTCGACCATCGCCGATCCAGCGCTGCGACGGATCGGTCTTGCGCAATTCGTACACGGCAAGATTGAGCCCGGCCTCGGCCGCGTAACGCGCCTTGGTCGTGTCGAACAGGTGGCGCGATTGCAGATTCTCGGTGCGCGCGACCAGCGCGAAACTGCCGAGCAGGATCGACAGCATCGCGATGACCCACAGCACCAGCACGAACGCGACGCCGCGGCAGGCTCGCGGACCCGGAGCGCATCTCACCGGACCGCTCCACTCTGCGCTCGAACCGGCGGCAGCACACCCGGCTGCGCGCGCCGGTTCGATCCGCCACGGCGCACTGCACC
>JBAVZT010000314.1:0-1998 GCA_049588955.1 Rhodanobacteraceae bacterium
CTGCCGACCTGGAGTCGGCGCGACAAGCAGGCGCGCACGGCATCGCCGCGATTCGTGCCTTGTGGCCGACCTGACCATCAGCACGGAAACCCAATGGGTGAGCAAGCCCGGGCAGCAAATCCTCGGTTGCCCCTCGGAAGGCCGGCAGGAGTCTTGCGAGACCTGCGCAATATCACGGCTTCAGTGTATCCACCGAGCGGCGCTTCTCACGCGCTCGGTCGCATCGCCGTCAGCTTGATGTCCGTTTGCCGTGCGCCAGTTCGAGGTAGCGCACATGCAATCGGGCGACTTGATCGTCGAGCGCATCCGGGTGCCCGCTGTTGTCGAGCACATCATCGGCTGCCGCCAGTCGCTCCTCGCGCGTAGCCTGTGCCGCCAGCATTGCATCGGCGAGATCGACCGCGATCCGGTCGCGCAGCACCAGTCTGCGCAGCTGCGTTTCACGTGGCACGTCGACCAGCAGGACGCGGTCGGTCTGGCTGTGCAAACCGCTCTCGATGAGCAACGGAATCACCAGCATTGCGTACGCAGCGGTCGAGACGCTCGCACGTTGCTGCAGTTCCCGCCAGATGGATGGGTGCAATATGGCTTCGAGGCGTTCGCGCAGCACCGGATCGGCGAAAATGCGCGCGCGAACCGCCGCGCGATCGAGGCTGCCATCGGCAGTCAGGATGTCCTCGCCGAGGACCGCAACGATTTCGGCGAGCAACGGCTGGCCCGGCGCGACCAGCGCGCGCGCGATCATGTCGGCATCGACGACTTCGGCACCGAGTACGGCAAACCGTTGGGCAACCTCGGATTTCCCAGAAGCCACGCCGCCGGTCAGGGCTACGGTGAAAAGACTCATCGGCAGCAAGAATACTCGTGCGCCGGTCGATGGAGGACACCCGGCCTGTCGTCGAAGGCCTGAACCGGTGTCTCGCTCGGGGGGTCCCTAGCCGCCCACTGCAAACATGCGCGCATACAGGTGCCCCAACGGTCCGCCGAAGACGAACCAGACCCAGCCTGCGGCCGCGATGAACGGGCCGAACGGAATCGGGGTGCTGCGATCTTGTCCGCGCAACACGAGCGCAATGCCACCGATGATCGCGCCGAGAAGCGACGACAGCAGCACGATCGGCAACAGGCTGATCGCGCCCATCCACGCGCCGAGCGCGGCGAGCAGCTTGAAATCCCCATAGCCCATGCCTTCCTTGCCGGTCAGCAGCTTGAACAGCCAGAACACCGACCATAGCGCGAGATAGCCGAGTGCCGCGCCGATGATCGCGGACGACATTTCCACGAACAGCGGCACGATCGAAATCAGCAGACCCAGCCACAGCAGCGGCAAGGTCAGCTGGTCCGGCAACAGTTGCGTTCTCGCATCGATGCCGGCCGCGGCGATCAGGGTCCAGGTGAATATCAGGCCGGCGGCAAGCGGCCAGCCGAAACCGAATTTCCAGGCAACCGCAGCCGAAGCCAGCGCACAGAGCAGTTCCACCAGCGGATACTGGCGCGAGATTCGAGCCTTGCAATAGCGACAGCGACCGCGCAGCGCGAGGAAACTCAGCAGCGGAATGTTGTCGAGCACGGACAACGGATGCTTGCATTGGGGACAATGCGATCCGGTACGCACCAGATCCGGTGGCGCGGGGCCAGTCGCGGCCTCGCTGCCGAGCAGTTCACGCGCCTGCGCCCGCCAGTCGTGCTCGAGCCGGGCCGGCAGGCGCAAGATCACGACGTTGAGAAAGCTGCCGACCAGCAAGCCGAGCAGCCCTGTCAGCGCCAGCAGCGGACCGGTTTCGGTGATCCAGGCGAAATCGGCCACGCGCGACGTTGCCCGCGCTCAGCCAACCACCGCGCCGAGTTTGAAGATCGGCAGGTACATGCCGACCACCAGACTGCCGACGAGCACGCCGATGACGATCATGATGAGTGGTTCGAGCAGACTCGACAACGCATCGACCGCGTTGGTCACTTCCTGTTCGTAGAATTCGGCGATCTTGAACAGCATCTTGT
>JBAVZT010000315.1:0-4503 GCA_049588955.1 Rhodanobacteraceae bacterium
TTGCGGCGGCGGCGAACCCCCATCGTCCATACTGAAATGGAGCCAGCTCTCAGCGGCTTGCCCCTCATCACCCTGCACCGTGTGGCTGAGCACGAGGGACATTTGCGTTGGAGCGCCAGGAGGAAAGGCACGAACCTGCGCGTGGAACATGATGCGAAACCCGAGCGTGTCGATACCCTGCGCCGAGCCCATTTGCGGGGCGTTGTCGAACTCGTCGGTGAACGGATGACCCGCGACGCGCTCCGGGGTAGAGGAGACCGTGCCGTACGGCGCTGTGGTCCAGTCCAGGCACAGGTTCCAGAACAGGTAATCGCCGGTGCTCGAATCGTCGTATACGAAGGACGGACAGGCGTTCACCGGCGCATTCAGCGTGCCGATCAGGTTGAATGGTTGGACGCCGTAGGAGTTGAAGCCTCCAAATCGCACCATGTTCGCGGTCGGTGCACCGGCCAGCATCGCATCGCGGTCCATTGCGATATAGGCGGCGCCCGCGAAACTGTTGCCGACGAATTCGTGCGTGGTCAGCAGATAGGCATCCTGGGTTCCGCCGTCATCGGTCCAGACGCCGAGCTTGCCGTAGTCGCCGAAATGGTTCGCCGGCCAGTCGAACTCGTAGCGATCGTAGGTGCCGAGCGGGTCGGATGTCTGCGACACTGCCACACACTGCGCGTACGGCGGACTGGTGACAAACTGGCTCATGACCCAGCGTTGCGCGCGCTGATCGTAAACGGTGAGCGGATCGCCCGAATTGGTCGTCTCGCATTTGCCGCCGAATCCGACCCAGAACGAGTTGCCCGGAGTCGGGCCTGAAGTCAGGGCGCCGGTGGTCTTGTCATAGACGGCCCAACTGGTGTTGACCCATTGGATGTATTCGTTTTCGCTGACATCGCCTTCGGTGTCGGGCGGTAGACAGCCACAGCCGGACATGGCCTGACTGATCCCCTCGAACGACAGATCCACCGGGGGCGCCGGTACGCCCGTCGGCATCTTCTGAATGCCCGGGTATTTCAGTCGGACCTGGCTGCCTCCCGTCACGTGCGGTTTGATGAAGATGTTCGGAATCTCGAACGGTTCGTTCTCGGTACCCAGCGGCTGCTGTGGCGGCATGTTGCGAATGATGTCGCGCATGGGCGCCGAAACGTCGTGGCGACTCGACTGGATGACGGTTGGGGTGTGGTCGCCCGACTGGGCGACTGCAGGCGCGATCAGCGCACACAGCGCCATAACACCCAATGGCAGGGAAATAATTCGCGACAATGACATTTGACTGGCTCCGCAACGGCGAGAGGGATTGCAACATGTTGCCCGAGTCGGGACGAGCGCACGGCTGCATCCGGACCCAAAACGATCAGCGGGTTCCCTTCTTCCGTTCGCGCAGCCTGACTTCCATCAGGTTGAGACGACGCAGATGATCGTTCAGAAATTTTCTTGTCACGGCTGGCAATCGCGGATCGGCCAACGCCTTTGCGATCGCTGGTTTTTCTTCGGCCGGCGACTGTCTCCGCATTGCCAGCAAGGCCTGTTCCGACAAGGCCGGACTGCTCGCCCCGACCCATCGCTTCAAAGCGCTGGACGGCAGTTCGATCTTGTGCATCCCAAGCACCTCGAAGGCCAAGAGGACGAGTCCGCTTGGGTCCGAAGTGCTATTAGCATATCCGCCTGTGGGCGTAGATGCCAGTATCTTCTTTGAGGATCCCGCCCACCAGTCGCCAAAGTGTCCGGGGTCGCGCGAAGCGGCCAGCAGCAACGCGCTGCGCGCCGATGGCAGTGCGCGACGGTTGGCGACGAGGTGCTGGATGACCTTGCGGTCCGGTCGCGTCAGTTCATCGGCGAGATCGGTGTCGAGGGCGATCTGGTTCGCGGCCAGATTCTGCAAGGCGGGATCCCCGCCGTGCAAGGCTGCAATCAGCAAGCGCAGCAAGCGTCCCGACTGGCCCGCTTCTTCCTCGCGCGCTTCGCTCAGGATCGAGCGCGTTGCGCGGTCATCGTGAAGCAAGGCGGGTTCGAGCCCCGGCTCGACCAGCATCACGGCGCCGTCCTGATGGTAGATGGCCCGGTCCGGGCGCAACGAATCCTGCCGGTACAGCGAGTACGCAAAAATGTATCGGTTGCCCGCTTTCACTTCCGCGAGAGTGGGTTTGGGTACGCGCACGTCAATGCGCGTGGGCGCGGCCTCCTTGCCACCGAGTTGCTTTTCGACGGTAAAAACCAGCCGACCAACGGGTTTGACTTCGACCAGTTTGCCGACAACCAGCGTATTTTCGGGTGCATACAGGGCCTCGAGCGGTGGCTTCACTTTCTCACCACCCATCGCCGGTGCGACGAGCATCAACGCGAGAAAACCGCACGCAAACCGCCAGGCGGTATGGGTTGTTCTCGTCGATGCGGCCGCTACCGACCCGGCACGCATCACAGATTGCCCTTCAGGCGCGAATCCGCGCGCAGCTGGGATGCGCGGTCGGTCTTTTCCCACGAGAACGCGGTGCACTTCTCACCGTTGTCGAGTGTGATGTCATACGGTGCGCGACCGAAATGCCCGTAGGCGGCGGTCGCCTGATACATCGGATGTACCAGATCGAGCATCTTGAGAATGCCCCAGGGCCGAAGGTCGAAATGTTTGCGCACCAGCTTTTCGATCTCATCGTCGGTGATCTTGCCGGTTCCGAATGTGGTGACCGAAATCGAAGTCGGGTGGGCCACGCCGATCGCGTAGCTGATCTGCAGTTCGCAGCGATCGGCGAGTCCGGCCGCGACGACGTTCTTGGCGACATAACGCGCCGCGTAGGCTGCCGAACGATCCACCTTGGACGGATCCTTGCCGGAAAATGCACCGCCGCCATGACGCGCCCAGCCGCCATAGGTGTCGACGATGATCTTGCGCCCGGTCAGGCCGCAATCGCCGACCGGTCCGCCGATGACGAACCGGCCGGTCGGATTGATATGGTATTTGGTCTCCTTGTGCAGCCATTTGGCTGGCAGCATCGGCTTGACGATGAGTTCCATCACGCCTTCTTTCAATTCCTTCTGCTTCACCGAGGGGTCGTGCTGGGTTGAAAGCACCACCGCATCGATTGCGACGGCCTTGCCGTTTTCGTACCGCAAGGTCACCTGACTCTTGGCGTCCGGGCGCAGCCACGGCAGTTCGCTTCTTTTGGCCTTGCGCACCCGGGCCTGCTGCTCGACCAGCCGATGAGCGTAGTGGATCGCCGCCGGCATCATCGCGCGCGTCTCGCTGGTTGCATAACCGAACATGAGTCCCTGGTCGCCGGCCCCCTGATTCTCGGGTTTCTTGCGATCAACGCCCTGGCTGATTTCCGGCGACTGCTTGCCGATCAGGTTCAGTACACCACAGGTCGCGCCGTCGAAACCGACATCGGAGGAGTCGTATCCGATGCCGAGAATAACCTTGCGCGTCAGCGCTTCGAGATCGATCCAGGCGGTCGTGCTGATTTCGCCCGCGACGATCGCGACGCCGGTTTTCACCATGGTCTCGCAGGCGACACGCGCGCGCTTGTCCTGAGCGAGCAGCGCATCGAGGACGGCATCGGAAATCTGGTCGGCGACCTTGTCCGGATGACCTTCGGAGACGGACTCGGACGTAAACAGTGTACTGCTCATCGCGCTTATATCCCTCAATACGGATGGATGGATGGAAGGCTGCGCATCATACAACGCATGTGCCGAGACGGAAACGCAATGACGAGAGCGCACGAACGGGCGTTGGCGAATGCCGGATTGCCATTGGTGCACCCAAGTGCACCCTACAGGTCTACTTTTCCAGTCGCGTCATTGCGGTAGCGCGAGATCATCCAGCATCGCGCGCAGGAACCGCGCGGCTTCGCCGCCGGTCGCGGCGCGATGATCGAAGGTAAGCGACAACGGCAGGCGACGATGCACCTCGACCCCACCCATGACTGCGACGACGTCGTGGCTGAGCTTGCCGGCACCGACTATGGCGACGGTCGGTGGCACCACCACCGGTGTCGCATAGCGTCCTGCGAACATGCCGAAGTTCGACAGGCTGATCGAATAGCCCGACAACTCCGACGAGGCGATGCTGCGATCCATGACCTCTTCGCGCAGGCGATTCACGCCCGCGCGGATGGCGGCAGCGTCGAGCGTGTCGGCATTGCGCAGCGCCGGCACGAACAGGCCATCGTCGGTGTCGACCGCGATGCCGATATCGACGTGCGGGTGCAACGTGCGCGAGAGATTGCCGCCGTCGAACCACGCGTTCAGCGCCGGCACGGCCTTGCATGCCGAGACGATTGCGCGGATCAGGCGCACGGTGATGTCCTGTTTGCCGATCCAGCCGTCGAGGTCGGCGTCGTCGACGATACTGGTCGGCACCACCTGCGCGTGCGCATCGGCCATCACGCGCGCCATGTTGCGGCGCACGCCCTTCAATTGCTCGGGCTGGCCGCTGGCGCTCACGGTCGGCGGCGTGGTACGCACCGGTTTGCCGCTCTGCGACGTGGTGCTGCGTTGCGGCACCGTCGGTGT
>JBAVZT010000316.1:0-9769 GCA_049588955.1 Rhodanobacteraceae bacterium
CGTCCGGACCGGCTCGCCGAAATGATGGCACTCGGATCGAACGTGACGGCGCTGTATTCCTACGAATCGGTCGTCGCCGAGGAAGTGGCCACGGCCGATCTGGTGATCGGCGCCGTACTGATTCCGAGCGCACGTGCGCCGCACGTGATCACCGCCGAAATGGTCAAGTCGATGGAGCCCGGTACCGTAATGGCGGATATATCGATCGATCAGGGCGGCTGCTTTGAAACCTCCAGACCGACCACCTGGGCCGATCCAACCTATGTCGTCGACGACGTGATTCATTTCGCGGTAACCAATATGCCGGGCGCCGTACCGCGCACCTCGTCGCAGGCGATTTCGGCCGCTATTCTTCCTTACGTGCAGCGTCTGGCGGCTGGATCGACATGGCGCGACTACGCCCCGCTCAAGCGTGGCATCAACGTCGCCGGCGGCGAGATTACGCATCCCGCTCTCAAGTGAAGACAGTCCAATCGCCAGGAAACCATCTCCAACCGTTCACTGTGCCGGGCCAGGATCGCGACGGACGCTGTCTCTGGCACGAGCCAGACGGAGATTCTTGTATAATATCTGTTATTCTACAAACTGTTATTGGCTTGATCTAAGGTAATTTCTCCTGGTGGCGCGCGCACTCAAGAGCAAACCACGGCCGCATTCCGGTGATCGCATGCAGCGCGTCTTGCGCGAGGCCGGGTTTCTGTTGCTGCTGCCGCTCGCGATCTATCTGTTTGCCTGCCTGATTGGCTACAGCCCGGCCGATCCGAGCTGGTCGCATGCCGGACCCTCGGCGCACATCCACAATTTCGGCGGGGCGTTCGGCGCCGAAATTGCCGATTACTCACTGTATTTCTGCGGCATTCTCGCGTATGCGTTTCCGCTTCTGTTGCTGGCAATCGGTGCGGCCGTGCTGCGCGGCGGTTCGGAACGCGAAACGCCGGCGCTCGTGCCGGGATTGCGCCTGACCGGATTCGCCGCGTTTCTGATTGCCGGATCCGGCCTGGCCTATCTGCACGTCGCCGGGCCGGCCGTCATGCCGGCGCAATCCGGGGGCATCCTCGGGCAACTGGTCGGCGATGCGCTGATGAGAGGTTTCGGCTTCCTCGGTGCCACGCTGTTTCTGCTGGCGCTTTTTCTGGTCGCAGTGACGCTCGCCACCGGCCTGTCGTGGTTTCGCTTGATGGACCTCATCGGTCGCGGGCTGCTGGCCGGTATCGGCTGGCTCGGATCGACGCTGCGCAGATCCGGCGACTGGAGCGCGGCACGTCAGGCGCGCGGCGAGCGCCACGAAGTGCGCAGGATCGAGGCAGCGCGACAGTCGCTGCGCGATCCGGTGCGTATTGAACCGAATCTTGCGCCGATCGAGAAAAGCGAACGTGCGCGCCGTGAAACCCAGATCCCGTTGTTCGCCGGTGCGCGGTCGGGCGAGTTGCCGCCGCTGGCGCTGCTCGACGAACCGAGGCAACGCGTCAAGGGTTATTCCGAAGAAACTCTCGAAGCACTGTCGCGCCAGGTCGAACTCAAGCTCAAGGACTTTCGCATCGATGCCGAAGTCGTCGGCGTTTACCCGGGGCCGGTGATCACGCGTTTCGAAATGCAACCGGCGCCCGGCATCAAGGGCAGCCAGATATCGAGTCTCGACAAGGACATCGCGCGCGGCCTTTCGGTGACCAGCGTGCGCGTGGTCGACGTGATTCCGGGCAAATCGTTCATCGGCCTGGAAATCCCGAACATCAATCGCGAGACGGTGTATCTCTCGGAAATCCTGCGCTCGAAGGAATACGATGCGACCCGATCACCGCTTGCGCTCGCGCTCGGCAAGGACATCGGCGGCCGTCCGGTGGTGGTCGATCTGGCCAAGATGCCGCATCTGCTGGTCGCCGGTACCACCGGCTCGGGCAAGTCGGTGGCGTTGAATGCGATGGTATTGAGCCTTCTGTACAAAGCCAGTGCGGCCGATATCCGCATGATCATGATCGACCCGAAAATGCTCGAACTCTCGGTCTACGAGAACATTCCGCATTTGCTCGCGCCGGTCGTCACCGACATGAAGGAAGCGGCCAACGCGCTGCGCTGGTGTGTCGCGGAAATGGAGCGCCGCTACCGCCTGATGGCGACCACCGGCGTTCGCAATCTGGCCGGTTTCAACAAGAAGGTCCGCGATGCGCAGGCGGCCGGTCACCCGTTGCTCGATCCCATGTTCCGCCCGGATGCCTCACATCCCGAACTGACCGCCGAGCCGCTGCAACCGTTGCCGCACGTGGTCGTGGTCATCGATGAGTTTGCCGACATGATGATGATCGTCGGCAAGAAGGTCGAGGAACTGATCGCGCGACTTGCGCAAAAGGCGCGCGCCGCGGGCGTGCACTTGATCCTCGCGACGCAGCGCCCGTCGGTCGATGTGATCACCGGCCTGATCAAGGCCAATATCCCGACCCGCATCGCGTTCCAGGTATCGAGCAAGATCGATTCGCGCACGATCCTCGATCAGTCCGGCGCCGAAACCCTGCTCGGGCACGGCGACATGTTGTATCTGCCGCCCGGCACCGCGACGCCCGAGCGCGTACACGGCGCCTTTGTCGACGATCATGAGGTGCACAAGGTGGTCGAATGGTTGCGCGCACAGGGCGAACCCGAATTCATCGATGGCGTGCTCGAGGAAACCCAGCCGCTCGGCGACGGCCGCGTGATCGGCGAATTCGGTCTGCCGGAGGATCGGCCGGGCGAAGGCGACGAGGATATCGACGAGCTATACGATTACGCCGTGCGCATCGTCACCGAAACGCGACGCGCCTCGATTTCCGGGGTGCAGCGCCGGCTCAAGATCGGCTACAACCGCGCCGCGCGCCTGATCGAGATGATGGAGCAGCAGGGCATCGTCACGCCGCCCGAGACCAACGGCAATCGAGCGGTGCTTGCGCCGCCGCCTCCCGCGCGTTGAACGGGCAGACGCGTTCACGCCTTCCGGACAGACGGTATCGATCCGCGATGCATGGCTCCGCGGCAAGTGTTCCGGTTCAGTGGTGCTTCCCATAATGCAAGGCTGATCGCTTCGAGGTGCCTTATGCGTCTTCTGTTCGCATGCTGTTGTCTGCTTCTCGCCACCACGACCGTTGCGGCCGAGTCGGCGCGTGCACGCATGAAGGCCTTCGCCGACGGTCTCGATAGCGTCACCGCGCATTTCGACCAGTCGGTGACCGACGGCAACGGGCATCGCGGCGATGAATCGCGTGGGACCCTGGCGCTCAAGGCGCCGCGATTGTTCCGTTGGCGGACCACCTCACCGTACCAGCAGTTGATTGTGGCCGACGGCACGCATGTCTGGATCTACGATCCGGATCTCGAACAAGTCACCGTGCGTCGTCAGGAGGCCGAAGAGGCGCACAGCCCGCTCAGCGTGTTGACCGACCTGTCGCTGCTCGATCGCCAGTTCAATGCGGCGGAGGACGGCGAACGCGATGGGCTGCTCTGGCTCAAGCTGACCTCGAAGGCGAGCGAGCCCGAATTCGAATTCGCGAAGCTCGGCTTCGATGCGCATGCGCTGGTGCGCATGGAGTTCAAGGACCAGCTCGGCAACACCACGCGAATTGCGTTTTCCGACTGGAAGCGCAACCCGAAACTCGCCGCCGATACGTTCACGTTCACGCCGCCCGCAGGCGTGGACGTCGTCGGCGATGCGACTTCCGGCGCCGAAGTGCATCCACTCAGGCACTGACGGAACATCAAGCCGCGCGTACCGCTGGCGAGGCGGCGATGATCGGCGCCGGTCACGAGCTGAGGCTGGGCCAGAGGTACACCCTTCGCGCCGATCGACGACATGTCGATGGGTTCCTGGCTACCGATGCATTCCGACCAGCCACTCTGACGGCACACGACCCTGCTCGGCGCCACGCTGGCGAGCCCGACCGAGGGCACGACAGCTCGGCGGGCATCGGGTACGCAGTAAACGCCGCAGCGCCCGGCACGCCAAGCTCTCCAGCCCCGTTGAGCGGAGCGATGGCCTGCCTCGTTCGGCGCGCGTGTGCCTTGCCTGAACGTTCCGCGTTACCTGTCAACGCCGCGCGCCACGACCGGCCGGGACCTTCTCTCCCGGTTGCCAAGGCCGTCCCAATCGTTCCTCGATGAAACCGCGGATCAGGCGCCGGATCACTTGCGAAGGGGTGAGATCCTCGGCTGCGCACAGTTGCTCGAAGACGGCTTTCTTGTCCGGATCGACCAGGATCGTAAGGCGGGCGGTGCGGTTTTCGCGGGCCATCGGCAGTGCCGAGCTATTTACATATGATGTAACTACGATGACAATGGAGCACACATATGTCAAGGCATCGCCACAGCGCGGATCGGCGGCGGCTCGTTCGCAGGACGCCGGCACGGGCTGACTGCGGGTGGCAGAACCTGCCGTGCTGACGGCGAGTCCGCTCGATCTGGCGCTGGGCATAGTCGCTGTCTGGCTCGCGGTCGGCGCTGCCGGCCTGCTGCGACCGCGCGACCTGCGTTTTGCCGGTCGCGTGCTGTTCGGGATCGGCGCACTCGCTGCGGTGCTGCTGTTCGCGGTGGCGATCTGGAGCCTGACGCAGCCGGCCCAGGACCAGGTGCTCCCGCTCGGCCTGCCGGACCTGCCGTTTCACGTCCGACTCGATCCGCTCGCCGCGTTCTTCCTGGCCCTGATCGGTTCGGTGGCGACCGGCATTTCGATCTATTCGGCCGGTTATTTCCGTGCCGGAGAAGGCACTTCGCCGGGTTTGCTGTGCCTGCAATACCATGTGTTTCTCGCCAGCATGGCGCTGGTCGTGCTGGCGAACGATGCGTACCTGTTCATGGTCGCGTGGGAAACCATGGCCCTGTCGTCGTACTTTCTGGTCACGACGCAGCACCGTGTTGCGGAAATCCGCAAGGCCGGCTTCCTGTACATGCTGTTCGCCCACATCGGCGCGATCGGGATCCTGCTGTGCTTCGGCGTGCTTCAGGGCGGCTCGTGGCAATTCACCTTCGACGCCATGCGCGGTGCTTCGCTGTCCCCGACATGGGCGAGCATCGCGTTCGTCCTGGCGCTGTTCGGTTTCGGCACCAAAGCGGGACTCGCGCCGCTGCACGTCTGGCTGCCGGAGGCGCATCCGGCCGCGCCGTCTCCGGTATCCGCGCTGATGAGCGGAGTCATGCTCAAGACAGCCGTCTACGGCATCCTGCGCGTCAGCTTCGACCTGCTGCACGCGCCGCTGTGGTGGTGGGGTGCGCTGGTGCTCGTTCTCGGCGCCTACACTTCGGTGTTCGGTGCGGTGTTCGCCGCGGTGCAGACCGACATGAAACGCCTGCTGGCATACTCGTCGATCGAGAACATCGGCGTCATCTTCACCGGACTCGGACTCGCCATGCTGTTCCGCGGCCTGCACATGGACGCGCTGGCGGCGCTGAGCCTCTCGGCGACGTTGTATCACTGCATAAACCACGCCCAGTTCAAGAGCCTGCTGTTCCTTGCCACCGGATCGGTACTGCACGCGACGCGCGAGCGCAGTCTCGGTAAGCTCGGCGGCCTGATCCACCGCATGCCGTGGGTCGCCTGGCTGGCGCTGCTGGGCACGTTGGCCATGGCCGGTCTGCCCCCGTTGAACGGATTCGTCTCGGAATGGCTCCTGCTGCAGGCCTATCTGTTCACGCCGAGCCTGCCGCATGCGATCGTGAACATGCTGGTGCCGCTCGGCGCCGCGGCATTCGCGCTGACCATAGCGCTGTCGGCCTATGTCATGGTCAAGTTCTATGGAGTCGTCTTTCTGGGCCGGCCGCGCGAAGCGGCACTCACCCATGCGCACGACGCCGGTTGGCTGGAACGGATCGGCCTGGTCTGGCTGGCGATCGGCTGCGTCGTGCTTGGACTGGCGCCGATTGCCGTGCTCGATGTGCTCGACAAGATCGATCACAGCCTGATCGGCAGCGGCATCGGAGCGCAGACCAGTCAATGGTGGCTGCTGACCCCAGTGGCGCCCGAGCGCGCCTCCTACAGTCCACTGCTGTTCGCCGGTGGCCTGGCGCTCACCGTCGCGCTGACTTTCATCATCGTGCGCCGGTTCTATCACGGGCGCGTGCGACGCAGCGATCCATGGGACTGTGGTTTCCCCGATCTCACCCCGCGCATGCAGGATACGGCCGAAGGCTTCGGCCAGCCGATCCGCCACGTGTTCGGCCCGTTCTTCGACATCGAACGCGACCTGCCGTCGCCGTTCGATGCCGCACCGCGCTACGCGCTGCGGCTCGGCGACCGCTGGTGGAGCTGGTTGTATCTGCCGATAGCGCACGCCGTCCGGCAGACGGCGAGTGTCGTCGGTCGCCTGCAGCAGGGGCGCATCGCCCTGTATCTCTTCTACAGCTTTGCCACGTTGCTGGCGCTTCTGATGTTCACGCTATGACCAGCGCGGCGATCACCGCGTTCGAGGCCATCCTGGCGATCATGCTGGCGCCGCTCCTGATCGGCTGGATCGACGTGTGCCGCGCCTGGTTGCAAAATCGCCGCGGCGCCGGCGTGCTGCAACCATACCGGACGATCCGCAAGCTGCTGCACAAGGACGCGGTCATCGCCCACGACGCGTCACCGCTGTTCCGCCTGTCGCCCTATGTGCAGTTCGGCGCGATGGCGATGGCGGCGGCGATCATTCCGGTGTTCAGCGTTTCGGGGCCGCTGTCGATCGCCGCGGACACGATTGCACTGGTCGGCGTGTTCGCGCTGGCGCGCGTGTTCATGGCGCTGGCGGCCATGGACATCGGCACCGCGTTCGGCACCCTCGGCGCGCGGCGTGAGATGCTGATCGGTTTCCTGGCCGAGCCGGCGCTGCTGATGGTGTTCCTCACCGCTTCGCTGATCTCGCAGAGCACGTTATTGCCGACCATCGTCGAGGTACTTGGGCAGATCCACCTGACCATCTTCCCGAGCCTTGCATTCGCCGCGGTCGCGTTCGTCATGGTGCTGCTGGCCGAGAACGCGCGCATTCCGATTGACAACCCGGCCACCCATCTCGAGCTGACGATGATCCACGAGGCTATGGTGCTCGAATACTCGGCGCGGCATCTCGCCCTGATCGAGTGGGCTTCCGCGCTCAAGCTGTTCAATTACGCCGCGATCGGCATCGCGCTGTTCGTGCCGTGGGGGCTGGCAGGTCGCGAGGCCGGGGTGTTGGAACTGGCGCTTGCGCTGCCGATCGCCGGGCTCAAGCTCGCCCTGGCCGGCGCGGCGCTGGCCACGGTCGAGACCCTGAGCGCAAAGCTGCGCATCTTCCGCGCCCCGGAATTCCTCGCCACGGCGTTCCTGCTGGCGGTGCTCGGCCTGCTCGTCCGCCTGTTGCTCGGAAGTTGAGCATGACCACACTGCCGTTTTCGACCCAGTTGATCAACCTCGGCGCTGCGGTGCTGCTGCTGACGTCGTTCGCGATGCTGTCGCAGCGGCGCATTCTGTCGCTGGTGAACCTGTTCGCCGTACAGGGCGCGGCGCTCAGCGCGTCGACGGCCATCGTGGCTTATACCTCGGGTCAGCACCACCTGTACTACTCGGCGGCGCTGTCCGTCGTGCTCAAGGTACTCGTGCTGCCGTGGATCCTGCACCGCCTGATCGCGCGCCTGAATGTGCGCTGGGACACCGAGCCGCTGATCAACATTCCCGCCACCATGCTGGTCGGCATCGTCCTCGTCGTGTTCGCGTTCGGACTGGCCCAGCCGGTTTCGCAGTTGTCCACGACGATCGCGCGCAGCACGCTAGGCATCGCGCTTGCAGTGGTCATGCTGTCGTTCCTGATGATGATCACGCGGCGCAAGGCAATCTCGCAGGTAATCGGCTTCCTGGCGATGGAAAACGGCCTGTTCTTCGCTGCCACCAGCGCGACCTACGGCATGCCCATGGTGGTCGAACTTGGCGTCGCTCTGGACGTGTTGATCGGGATGGTGATTCTCGGCGTGTTCTTCTTCCAGATTCGCGAGCAGTTCGACAGCCTCGACCTGCGCCATCTCGAACAGCTCAGGGAGGACTAGATGCAGCTGTTTCTGGTACTCGCGTTTCCGCTGATCGGCTGCATCTTTCTCGGCGCATTCGGCGCGCGGCGCTGGGCGGCCGAGGCGAATGTCGGATTCAGCACGGCGACGCTCGTGGCCGGCGCCGCGCTGACCCTGCGCATCATGACCGACGGTCCGCTGCTCGCCGGACGCGAGCAGTTCTTCGTTGATCCGTTCAACGTATTCCTGGTCGCACTGACCGTGTTCGTGGGCTGGACCACTTCGCTGTTCTCGCGTCCGTACATGCGCATCGAGGAAAGCCACGGTCGCCTCAATCGCGTGCGCCTGCGCCTCTACCACAGCATGTTCCAGCTCTTCATGTTCACCATGCTGCTGGCCTTGCTGACCAACAATCTCGGCCTGTTGTGGGTGGCGATGGAAGCAGCCACGCTGTCGACCGTGCTGCTGGTTTCGCTGTACCGCACGCCGGCGAGCCTGGAAGCGGCCTGGAAATACTTCATCCTGTGCGGTGTCGGTATCGCCCAGGCGCTGTTCGGCACGATCCTGCTGTACTTCGCCGCCGAGAAGGTGCTCGGCGCCGAAGGCACGACGGCGCTGCTGTGGACGCATCTGGATGCGGTCAAGGGACAGCTCGAGCCGACGGTGCTCGGACTTGCGTTCGTTTTCCTGCTGGTCGGCTACGGCACCAAGGTCGGCCTGGCCCCGCTGCACAACTGGTTGCCGGACGCGCATGCCGAAGGCCCGACGCCGGTTTCGGCGGTGCTCTCCGGCCTGCTGCTCAACGTGGCGCTCTATGCCGTCGTGCGCTGCAAGATCCTGGTCGAGGGGGCCATGCATACCGGCCTCGCGGGCAGGCTGATGATGAGCTTCGGCCTGCTGTCGGTTACCCTCGCCGCGTTCTTCCTGTGGCGCCAGCGCGACGTCAAGCGTCTGTTCGGCTATTCGTCGATCGAGCACATGGGCATCATCACGTTCGCCTTCGGCATGGGCGGACCGGTGGCGAATTTCGCGGCCCTGCTGCACATGACGGTGCACTCGCTGACCAAGTCGGCGATCTTCTTCGCCGTCGGACACGCGGCGCAGAAGGCCGGTACCCAGGTCATGGATGACATCCGCGGCCTGATCGCGATCAGCCCGCCGGTCGGTTGGGGCCTGATGATCGCGACCCTGGCGATCCTCGGCATGCCGCCGTTCGGCGTGTTCGCCAGCGAATTCCTGATCCTGACCACGGCGATGCGCGAGCACGCCTGGGCAACGCCGATCCTGCTGCTCGCGCTCGGCGTCGCCTTTGCGGCCATCTTCGGTCGCGTGCAGTCGATGGTGTTCGGCGAGACCACCGCGAGCAAGCTGCCGCACTCACCTGCGCTGATGCCGGTGTTCGCACACCTGGCCGTCGTGCTGGCGCTCGGTCTCTACATTCCGCCGGCCCTGGCGCAATGGTACCGCCTGGCCGCGGCGCTGATCGGGTAGGGCAACCGACACATGAGCGCCAGGTCGTCCTCGGGTTCCATTCGCCAGACCGCAGTGCGTGTCGAGGATCTGGCGCGCCACTGTCGCGGCGTGGCCGGCCGCGGTGGCCGCCTGGTATCGCTGTGGGCGAGCGAACGCCCAACCGGCAGCGCGGCGCAATACGTGCTCAGCCTGGCGCTGCAGGATGACGACGGCCTGCATGTGGTCGAGGCCTTGCTCGAAGCGGCGCGGCCCGAGTATCCCGACCTCGGCACGATCTTCCCGGTCGCCGAGCGCCTGCAACGCGCCGCGTTCGATCTTTGCGGCGTGCGCG
>JBAVZT010000317.1:0-2792 GCA_049588955.1 Rhodanobacteraceae bacterium
CCACAGATTGCCGAGGTAATCGCCAGCGTAGATCGTGTCGCCGGCACCGCTCGCGTCGTTGTCGACCAGCACCGTACCGGCAAGGCCATTGGCCCTTCCCGTGCAGCCGCTTTCACCGGAACCGCACTGGTCCGCAACCGGGATCGGAATCGTCGCGACCTTGGCACCGGTGGCCAGGTCACGGATGAACAACACGGCGCTGTTGGCCGGCACCGACCCCGCACCGTCGCTGTCATAGCCGTTGCCGAATGTGGCAACCCAGTTGCCGTCGTCGGCGAGGCCGATCCACGGCCGGGCCATGGCAAGGCCAAGCAGCGGGGCTTCCGCGTCGGCCGACTTGCTGTTGAACTCCCACAGCACATCGCTTGCCGAGAAGGTACTCGGATTGGTTACATCCAGCGCGAATACGCTGCGCGAACCGGCACCGGTCGAGGCGGCGAGCACGGTTTTCCAGGCGCCGAGATACGCATCGCCGATCGTCGGGGTGCCATCCACATAATAATGATGCTGATAGGAGGGCTTGACCAGTTCGTCGAGCGTGTCGATCGCGGCATTGGGTACGTAAGCGAACCACTCCTTGCCGCCTTCGTTGCTGTTGCTGCCATTGATCGCGTGCAACATGCCGTCGTTGGCACCGAAGAACACGACCGGGCTTGCAGAATCCTCGCCGCCATAGACAGCCTTCTTGGATTCCACGAACGCCGCATAGGACCCTGCGGCGATCGGTGCGACATCCGCAAGCAACTGCGCATAACCGTAACTCAGCACGTAGCTGACGGCGGGACTCGAATTGAGAATGTCGCCTATGCGCGAAGAACGCGTGCGATACGGCCCCGGTGGCGTCTGATCGGCCTCGTTGCTTTGATCGCCACGCAAATACGCCAGCACATCATCGAAATTGTATACGTCCGGATCGAGTCCGTTGACGAGCGCGGACTGCATCGCCGTGGTCAGGCCCGCCGACGTGAACGGCACGCCGAGCCCGTTGAACGATCCGGTCTGCGGTGTCGAGGTGAAGATCTTGCGACTCGCTGCGTCTACCAGGCGGTCATTGGCACTCCATACCGGCGTATCACTCACGTACACGCCGTCCGGGCCAACCTTGAATGCCTTCAGGTCACCGGTCCAGTCGGTGGCATTGAACGTCGCCTGATAAGCCAGCGTCGCCCCCGGGAGATAGCGCGCGGTGCTGGTTGCGACGCTCGCGGTCGGCGTGGATTCGGCAATGATCGCGTCGAACGCCTTCTTCAACTGGTCCTTGAGACCGAGCGCATTGGTGACCAGGAAGTAGTTGTCCGGCGTGCCGGTGACATCCTTGTCCCACTCGCCTTCATCCGGTACCCCATTGCCGTTCTCGTCCTTGAATCCGCCATACTTCGCGGCAAACCAGAGCGGATCCTTGAGCACGGTCGCCGGGGCTGTCGTGCCGACACCGAATACGCGTGCGTGCGTCAATGGCAAGGACGGATCGGTCGGACACGACGTATTCGGATTGTTGCTGCCCGGGATCGAACACTGGCCTGCGGAGAAACCGTCCGGCGTATCCAGCCGGAAGCGAGGGTCAGCGCTCGCGCCGGTATCCTTGTCCCGCACCTCGAGATACACGCCGTCGGCATCGGATCCGGAGATGACATAACCGATGTGCTGGATCGCGCAACCGGCCGCGTATTCCGAATTCAGCGACACACTCAGCGTGTTGTCGGCATTCGCACTCAGCTCATAGCTGACGATCGCGTCCATGTCGTAGTCATTGCCCTGCTCCGCATCCTCGTAGCTGATGCGGAACTTGGCGTAAGGCCGTCCGCCGTTGATGGTCGGATCGGTAGGCTGGCCTGGAACGTTGACGATCTTCTCGACGTAGAAGCCGACGATCTGGTTGGTCGGAATGAACGCATCGGACGGCGACACGCCAATGCATCCGGCTATCGATTTGGCAAACGGCACCAGGGTGATGTCGTGGCCATTGATCGGAAATTCGATACGTGGCAACGGCGACGACAACGCCACCGAAAACGTGTGCAACTTCTGGTCGGTCGGACTTTCGCTCAGATCGTTGTTGTGCCCGAAGTAGGCCACGCTCGCCGAGTAGTAGGTGCCCTGCTTGGTCGGCTCCTCGGGGCTCAGGCCACGGATATTGCCGAACGAGGTCGCCGTCTTCGCGGTGGGCGCAGCGTCGAACAGATTGCCGGACTGGCCGATATACACTTGCCGTGTTCCGTAGCCTTCGTTGTTCCAGATCGCCTGCCCTTCCGCAGCAACATCGAGACTTTGCAGTTTGGTCGGAAGGGCGCCCGACGGCGCTGAGGCGCCAAAGGCATTGCCGGGCAGTTCCGAGTCATAGGAGGGGTTGACGTCGCTGATCACGGTCTCGAACGGTTTGGCGCACTCGAGGAAGCCGCCGCCGGTGGGTGCCTCCGTGTACGGATCCTTCCACTGCGAGACTTCCGGCAATCCGAGGATCTGGTCGTCGGAACCGCTGTTCGTATAGGTGTACTCCGGCTCGGGACTGCCGGCCCCACCGAAATAGCGCAGTGTCTCGAACATCATCTCGCCGATCGGGTCGCCCCACGCACGGCACTCCCCATCGGGTTGATTCGACGACCAACCCGGACTGCAGTGCCAGGTGTGATGCGGATTGCTGTAGGGATTCGTGTCCGAGTTGAGACTCTGGATCTTGATGCCGTCCAGCGTCGCGATCAGTCCCTTCTTCGGGGTAACGAATTGCCCGGTGTCGAAATTGATCTCGTCCTTGAATGAACCCATCTGCTTGCGCAGCACGCCGCCCTGCTTGT
>JBAVZT010000318.1:0-2864 GCA_049588955.1 Rhodanobacteraceae bacterium
GAATCGCGCCCCCGGCATTTCTGCGTGCTCTCCGGTGATGATCCGACCGCCGCGCGCTCGATGCTCGCCGGCGCCGACGGCGTGGTTTCGGTTGCGGCGAACCTCGCGCCGGAAGCCTGCGCCACGCTGGCACGCCTGTGCGCGGACGGGCAGCGCGAGCTCGCCGCGCAACTGGAGGAGCGACTTCGCGAACTGTATGCGGTGCTGGCGGTCGAACCCAACCCGATACCGCTGAAATGGTGTCTCGCCGAACTTGGGCTGGGCGGGCCCGCAGTGCGTCTGCCGCTGGTCGGCTTGTCAGCGTCGCACCACGCTGCGGCTGCAGCGGTGCTTGCGAAACTCGATTTGATCGATGCGGCACGCGCGGTGGGATAGACTTCGTTGATGAACCACAATGGGAACCTATCACCGTGAGACGGACCAGACTGGCCTTTCCGGGCTTGATCGCCTTCATGCTGCTCATTTCAGGCTGCGGCTTCATGCACGAGCATTTCGGCCGCAACGAAAAGGCCTATCAGAAAAGTGTCCAGGAGCCGCCGCTCGAGGTGCCGCCGGACCTGGATTCGCCGACCACCGGCGGTGCGCTGACGATTCCGCCGGCCGCCTCCGGATCGGCAGAAACCGGCGCGGCGACGGCACCGGCGGGTGCGTCGTCGCCTGTCGCTTCGCCCTCGGCTGAGCCTTCCTCCACGCCGACGGCGCCGACATCGACACCTCCGCCGATCTCATCGACGCCGGGTGTCGTGCTGAGCGGTGACGGTCTGATCGTCAATGACAGTGCGGACAGTGCCTACGCGCGGGTTGGGCTGGCGCTCAAACGCGGCGGCGAGGCGAAGGTCGTCGCGAGCAACGACAGCGAGCGTAGCTACAGCGTCGAAACCACCGGTCAGACGACTACGGAGGCCGGCTGGTTCAAGCGCATGGTCACTTTCGGGCGGGCGGGAAAGACGGCCGTCGGCGTGCATTTGACCGTGAAAGTGAGTGCTGCCGGTTCGGCCAGCCGTGTCAGCATCGAAGGTGCGGATGACGACGCGAGCCAGGATGCGGCGAAAGAGCTGCTGCGGATGCTCAGACGACGCTTGAGTTGAGCGGCGGTCGCATCAACGCTCCAGCAGCGGCAGTTTGTTCGGTTTGCCGTCCCAATCCTGGGCATCCGGCGGTGCATCGATGCGTTCGGTGAGCACCGGCCAGACCTTGGCCAGTTCCGCATTCAGCGCGAGGAAACCTTCCTGGCCGGCGGGCACATCATCTTCCGGATAGATTGCATTCGCCGGACACTCGGGTTCGCACAATGTGCAGTCGATGCACTCTTCCGGGTCGATCACGAGAAAGTTCGGGCCGGCATGAAAGCAATCGACCGGGCATACCTCCACGCAATCGGTGTATTTGCACTTGATGCAATTGTCGACGACGACAAAAGTCATGGCTTTTTCTTGGGAAAACCCGGCTTGTTGAAGCGTTCGCGCACGAAGTGGCGCTCCCTACGAGACTCGAACTCGTGTTCCCGCCTTGAGAGGGCGATGTCCTGGGCCACTAGACGAAGGGAGCGCGATTGGAATACCGCGCGGATGGCAATACCCGGCGGGCGCGTAGTATAACGAATCGATAATGTGCGGCAATGCGTCGAGGACGCGTCAGCACGATCACGACACGATCATGGAATGAGCCAGAATCCCTTGTCGCCTGCAAGCAGTGCCTGCGTGGATTTGCGCATCGTCCCACGCTCCGCCCATTCCATTTCCCGCAAGAACATTTCCCATGGTGCGCTGCGCGTCCTGTACGGGCTGCACGAGGCTGGCTACGACGCGTTCCTGGTCGGCGGGGCAGTGCGCGATCTGCTCCTGGGCGGACATCCGAAAGATTTCGATATCGCCACCAATGCCGAACCCGAACAGGTACGCGCACTTTTCCGCAACTGCCGCTTGATCGGGCGCCGCTTTCGTCTCGCGCACGTCATGTTCGGTCGGGAAATTGTCGAAGTCGCGACCTTTCGCGGCGTCGGCGAGGGCGTCAATGGTGATCGGCACATGGTCGCCGGGCGGCTGATTCGCGACAACGTCTACGGCAGCATCGAGGAGGACGCGATCCGGCGCGACTTTACCGTCAACGCGTTGTATTACAACATCGCGGATTTCAGCGTGCGCGACTACGTCGGCGGCATCGCCGATCTTGAAGCGCGCACGTTGCGCATGATCGGCGACCCGCAATCGCGCTATCGCGAGGATCCGGTGCGCATGTTGCGCGCCGTGCGCCTGGCCGCCAAGCTCGACTTCTCGATTGCAGCGGAAACAGCGGCGCCGCTGGAGCGGATCGGCCAGTCACTCGGCGAGGCGCCGCCGGCGCGTCTGTTCGATGAAACACTCAAGATGTTTCTCGCCGGTCACGGGCTTGCCGGGTTTCACGGGCTCGAACGCCACGGCCTTCTGAGCGAGGTTTTTCCGGCAACGGCGCAGGCATTGCTGGGTTCGCGCGCCGAACCGTTTCGCCTCTTGATTGAGCAAACGCTGGCAAGCACTGACGAGCGTGCGCGCGCCGGGCGGCCCGTGACAGCGGCATTCCTGTTTGCGGCTCTGTTGTGGGAGCCCGTGCGCACCCTGGCCGAGGCGCGGATCGCCGAAGGCGGCGAGTCGAACCTTGAGTGGGCTCGCGCCAGTGCAAGCGTGGCCACGGCGCAGGCTCGGCGCGTGGCCATTCCACGTCGCGTCGTGCTCGGCATGGAGGAGATATGGGAGCTGCAGCCACGCTTTCTGCAACGCACGAAAAAGCGCGTGTTTCGTCTGCTTGCCCATCCACGCTTTCGTGCGGCTTATGATTTTCTGGTGTTGCGCGCGCACGAATCAGCCGAACTCGCCGAATGCGCGGCG
>JBAVZT010000319.1:0-1888 GCA_049588955.1 Rhodanobacteraceae bacterium
CGTTGCCGGACGCCGCGCCGAGTGAGCGGGCGACACGCACCACCGGACGATCGGTCAATATCGTGCCGTGGGCCGTTGCCGCGCTGTTGCTGGTTGGAGCGGCAAGTGCGACCTATGCCTGGCGCGCGCATATTCCCGCGCTGAACGGCTTGTTCGGCCACACCCAGGTGAGCGTGACCAATGCGGCGAACAGTCCGCCCATGAGAATAACCGACGCATCCGATACCCCGGGCCCGGACGCGTCGACCGGGGCTGAGCCGAGCACATCGGTTGACGCGACTGACGGCCGATCGTCCCAGCCGGTCGGTACGGACACTTCCGTGCCGGATGCCGACCGGTCTGAACCGATGTCGGCGAATGGTGAGGAAGCGGCAACCGTGTCGAGCGTCCCGGCAGCGGCGTCGACGCAACGGCCGCAACGTGTCGCCGAAGTGACTCGGCCCAAATCGGCAGCGCCGGCGAAACCGCACATTCCAACCGTCGCGATCCTCTCAGGCGGTGACGATGCGATTACCGGTCCAGCCGAGAACGCGGTCGGCCGCATGTTGCGCAACCGCGGCTTTCGCGTAATCGAAGGCGGACATGTCGCCGGTGATCGTCCCAACCTGCGTGCGCTCAAGGGGCGCGCCGACGCCGTGGTTTTCGTCCATGCGCGACCGATCGGGTCGCAGGAGCTTGCCTATTACGGGCAAAGCTCGACCTTGTATACAGTGCAAATGAACGTCAAGACCTACGCGGTCTCCGACGCACATTTGCTGGGGGACAGCGCGACCGAGCAGGTCAATTTCACCAGCCTCAACGCCGCCGACAAGGCGCGCGAAACCATCACGCCGATGCTTGAAGACGTCGCGCGCGATCTCGAGCCTTATCGACCCCGCAGCGGCAAGGGATAGCGAACGGAAAATGAAGACGAACGCGGAAGTGCCGCTGACGTTCGTTCAAAGCAGCGCGAGGTTGGCATAAGCGAGCACCAGCCATTTTTCGCCGTCCTCCTCGAAATTCACCTGTACGCGCGTATGCGCGCCGCTTCCCTCGCAATCGATCACGGTACCTTCGCCGAAACTTGCATGGCGGACGCGTTGGCCAAGCTTGATCGGCGCGGCAGCGACTTCCGTCGGTGTCGCGATGCGATCCACGTACAATGGCCGGCTGACCTGCACGCGCGGGCGGACCTCGTGCAGCAACTGATGCGGAATTTCAGTCAGAAAGCGTGAGGGACGGCCATACATTTCCACGCCATGCAGCCTTCTCGATTCTGCATAGCACAGGATCAGATGTTCGCGTGCCCGTGTGATACCGACGTAGGCGAGCCGGCGTTCCTCTTCGAGTCGACCGGGTTCCTCGGCGGACTTCTGGCTCGGAAACAATCCATCCTCCAGTCCCACCAGGAAGACGACGGGAAACTCGAGGCCCTTGGCGGAGTGCAGCGTCATCAACTGCACGCAGTCCTGGCCGACCTCACCCTGTCCTTCTCCCGCCTCAAGCGCCGCATGCGACAGGAACGCGACCAGTTCCGACAAACCCGCGTCGATATCCTCCGGCGTGCGCTCGAAGCGGCTCGCGACGTTGATCAATTCATCGAGGTTCTCGATACGCGATTCGGCGTTGCCGCGCGAATCGCGCGCATAGAAATCGCGCAGGCCCGAACGCGCGAGTGCGTGATCCATCTGCTCGGCCAGCGGCAGCGGTTGCTCCGCGGAGCCCTTACTCCCCTCGGCGACATCCGCATGCGGACCTTCAATGGATCGTGGGCCCGCGGTCGATGACACCGAGTCGGGAACCGAGCGCATCGGTGGGCCGGGCGCGCCCGCGCACTCGCGCCCGAGCGCCTCGATCAGCTCCAGAAAAGAGCGCAGCGCATTCCTGGCACGCGCGGCCAGCGTGACGG
>JBAVZT010000320.1:0-2135 GCA_049588955.1 Rhodanobacteraceae bacterium
GCGCCGTGCCCGCCATCGCGCCCCAGTCGAGCACGCGCAGATGACCGTCCTTGCCGCCCTGCACGACGTACGGGCCGCCGGTCAGCACCGGCGAGGTGGAGCCGAGGTCGAGGTCTTCGTCGTCCAACTGTTCGGTGTTGGGCGGCGTGTAGTTGCCGAGGATTTTCGTCGCGTCCGGATCCAGTTCGATCACCGCGTCGCCCCAGTACTCGACGCCATCCCACTTGGCGTTGCCGCTCGCGACGTACAGGTTGCCGGTGGCGGTATCCACCACCGCGCCGGCGCGGCCCCAGATCGCCGCATCGCTCTGCGGGCACGAAGGCGGATCGATCAATTCATGGCGGCGGCTGCACAGCGCGTTCCACACGTGCAGCAGCTCGCCATTGCTTGAATCGAGCAGCACCACGTGACCCTGGTACGGCGGTTCGTCGCCGATGTAACCGCCGGTGGTCGCGATCACGCGGCCCTTGTAGAAACCCAGCGCCGAGGCGATCTTTTCGCGCGCCGGCAGTTTCGTGATCGATGTGCTCCACACGACGCTGCCGTCGGCCACTGCCAGTTTGCGGATCATGCCGTCCGGCGACGCGGCGTAAATATATGCCCGTGCGGGATCGGCCACCGGCGTGGCCGTGGTGATCCGGTAGCTGCCCTTGACGCTGTCGTAGCTGTCCGGCGTGAATTCCCACAACACCGTTCCGCGATCGGCATCGACCGCGAGTGTCTTGCCGTAGGTCGTGGTGACGAAGAACACATCGCGCGTCGCACCCTTCACGGTCACGCCGTGCAGATAAATCGCGGACGCATCCACGGTGCCGTCGATGCGCACCTGCTGCCGTTGCAGGGTTTGCAAATCGGAGGCCGTGACGCCGGTCGACACGTCGGGCGCGCTGGTGCGGCCCGGATCCCAGCCGAACATCGTCCAGTCCGCACGCGTCGGCGCGGACAGCGCAGGCCATGCGGTGGCGAGCAGCCCCGCCGCCGCCAACATCGAAGCGATACGTTCCTTCGCGCTCATGGCAGGTTTCCTTGCATCGGCCGACTCGCTCCATGGTACATCCGGGCGTGCGAGCCTCCCGGTTCGCACGCCTTGTTGCATGCGCCCGGCATGGCGCATGGCCCATGCCAACGCGCGACGCCGCCGAGGTGTCAACCGCCAGCACGTCTCGGCGTACGCGGTTGTGCAATCAGCGTATGCTGAAAAGGCGTGTGCAGTACAGACCCGCACTTCAGGGGACAATTCCTGACGGCTCTGGCGGGCACAGGCGGCTTTGAGATACGGGTTCACAAGACGGATCCATTCCCCGCAGTTCAACCACCAGTTGCGTGGTGGCGCGTTTCTTGTTCAAAAAAAAGCCGGTGGCATCCACTCCACCGACTGGTTTCACGTTGCATCAATCAACGACGCAACCCGGTACATGATCCGGTCGCGCTCAATACCGCGCCGTCGAGCAGATTTTCAACCGCTCATTTCTTCGGATCGTCGCCGCCGGCCCAGGCGATGAACTTCCAGTCCTTGCCATCCTTGATCAGCACATCGGTGTAGTGGCCGTTGACGGTTTCGCGCTCCTTCTTGTAGTTCTCTCGTGCCACCGTGTAGTCGTACTGGACCACGGCAATGTTGTCGGTGATCGTTATCGAGATCGGAAACAGTTCCTGCTCGAGCACGGTGTTGTTTTCCGAGTCGTAGCGGTTCCAGTGCTTCAGTGACGCCTGGTCGCGCGGCATGGGCATTCCGGTGTCCCAGTAGCGCAGATTCGGGTGCACCATCGTGTCGATCCAGGTCTGGTCCTTTGCGGCAGACGCCTTCCATTGCTGCTGCTCGAAGTTCCATATCTGCTGCTGCTGCGCGTTCCAGGTTTCTGCCAGGGCGGCTCCACTGAACGCAGACAGCGTCAGTCCCACGATCGTCATTGATGCGATACGCTTCATCATTACAGACTCTCCTCGATTACCACTGCGTCGTCGTGGCAGTTGCCGCGCCGGCTCATGCTGCAGACGATGCCGTGGTTCCTCAGGAACGATGGCCATTCGGACCCCGTTTTGTAACTATCTGCTTTCGAGCGGTGGCGTCCATGCTTGACGCGCAAGCTCTTTCGCGTTTTCCGTGATGTTGTCGCCGTGCGACAACACAATGC
>JBAVZT010000321.1:0-7252 GCA_049588955.1 Rhodanobacteraceae bacterium
GGGTCGGCCACGGCTTCCTTGATGCCGATGATATTGCCATGACGGCTGAGTCGAATTGCGGTCTCGGGCAGCAGATCGCCCGCGCTGCGTGACGGTACGTTGTAAAGCACGACCGACAGTCCGCCGCGATCGGCCACTTCGCTGAAATGCCGGATCAAGCCCTCCTGGGGCGCGCGCACGTACGGTGGAACCACCACCAGCGCGGCATCGCATCCGGCGGCAGCGGCACGTCGCGTCTGGGCGATGGTCTTGCGTGTCGACTGCAATCCGGTACCGGCCAGTACCGGCACGCGGCCGCTCACCCGTTGGGCGGCATATTCGGTCACGTTGGCGAACTCGCTCTCGTCCAACGCCGCCGCTTCGCCGGTCGAACCGGCGACAACCAGCGCCGACGTGGCGCCGGCGAGCTGATAGTCGATCAGGCGACCAAGCGCGTCCAGATCGAGTTGCTCGGCCGCGTCGCCAAGAAACGGAGTCGCCAATGCGCAAATGCTGCCGGAAAGATTCAAGAAGGCGGGTGCCGCACGCGTTCGCGGAAATTGCGAATGGTAGGAGCAAGTCCGGCGGAAGTCCACGCGGGCCTCGTCCATGTGGCGCCGCCCTGTCGCGCGACGCTGTGGCAGCAACGCCAATTCCTTGCGACTTGCGACCCCTGATGCCGGCAAGTATTCTGCGCAAGGGCGATGGATGGCACACGAGGCAGGGCCGCAAACCACCGTGAAGCAGGCAGAATCCAGAGGTACCGGGGACACCGCGCTGCGTCCGGCCACAAACGAGAATTATCTGCTCATCAGCGCGTTTGTCGAAGCCGATCACTCGCCGCTCGTGGCCATTTCCAAACGCATTTCCGACTGCGGTTGCAACCTCACCGAAGCCCGGGTTGCGGCGTTGGGCAGCGATCTGAGCGTACTTGCCCTGGCCCAGGGTTCCTGGGACGCCATCGCCAAACTCGAAAACGCTCTCGCCAAGCTCGATCGCGACGGCAAGCTGCGCCTGAACCATTTTCGCAGTGGCGCCAAGCCGCAACAAACGAATCTGTTGCCTTATGTGGTGGAGGTTGTCGCGGCCGACAAGCCCGGGCTGCTGTTTCAACTCGCCGAGTTCCTCGCGCGCCACAACATCAGCATCGAGCAACTTCATTCAACGCGTTACCGCGCGATGCAAACCGGCGCCGACATGTTTTCGGCACAAATCACGATCGGCATCCCGAATACCATGCACATCGCCGGCCTGCGTGACGACTTTCTCGAGTTCTGCGATGGTCTCAACCTGGATGCGATCATGGACCCGATGAAGTTCTGAGACGCGAGAACCCACATCATCATCGCGACACCTGCGCCACCCCAAAACCCGATTCGTACTGCGAGGCCGGCCGATGACGCGAGGCAAGCGTATTCATGTGCTCGACACCAATGTCCTGATGCACGATCCGACCGCCCTGTTCCGTTTCCAGGAACACGACGTCTTCATCCCGATGACCGTGCTCGAGGAGCTCGACGCCGCGAAGAAAGGCACATCCGAAGTGTCGCGCAATGCGCGTCAGGTCAGCCGGTTTCTCAACGAGCTGATTGAGCGCGGCAATGGCCGACATATCGACGAGGGTCTCGACCTCGTCACGCCGCAGGGGCTCAATCTCGATCGGGGCGGGCGCCACGGCCGCCTGTACTTTCAGACGCGGTCACCAGGCGCCATTGCGCCGGATTCGGTATTAAGGCGCGACATCCCCGACAATCGCATCCTGGCCTCGATTCTGGTGCTGTGCGAGAAACGCCCGAAGGAAGCGGCCGTGCTGGTTTCCAAGGACATCAACCTGCGCATCAAGGCGACGATCTACGGCATCCGGGCGGAAGACTACGAAAACGATCGCGCGCTCGACGACTTCAGCCTTCTATATACCGGCGTCTGCGAACTACCGACCGATTTCTGGGACCAGCACGACGAATTGCGTTCATGGTCCGAGCGCGGCCGAGCATTCTACGAGGTCGCACTCGGCCGGAACGAAAACTGGCATCCGCACCAATGCCTGTATCTTCCAGGCGAAAACGAAGTCGAGTTGCGCGTCCTCGGGCTCGACAACGGCAAGGCCACTCTGGAAATCGTCGAGGATTTCCGCAGCGGCTCGCATACCGTATGGGGAATCTGCGCGCGCAACCGCGAGCAGAACTTCGCGCTCAACGCGCTGATGGATCCGGACATCGATTTCGTTACGTTGCTTGGTACTGCAGGCACCGGCAAGACCTTGCTGGCACTCGCCGCCGGTCTCGCGCAGGTCATGGATCAACAACGCTATCGCGAAATCATCATGACCCGCGCAACCGTCTCGGTCGGCGACGACATCGGCTTTCTGCCCGGGACCGAGGAGGAAAAAATGACGCCCTGGATGGGCGCATTGACCGACAATCTGGAGGTCCTGACCAGCCCGCAGGAAGGCGGTGCCTGGGGTCGTGCCGCAACCAACGATCTGCTCGCCTCACGCATCAAGATCCGCTCGCTGAACTTCATGCGCGGACGGACCTTCCTCGGTCGCTACGTGATCATCGACGAGGCGCAGAACCTCACGCCGAAGCAAATGAAGACGCTGCTGACGCGCGCCGGCCCGGGCAGCAAGATGATCTGTCTCGGCAATGTCGAGCAGATCGACACGCCGTACCTGACCGAGACGACATCGGGGCTGACCTATGCGGTGGACCGGTTCAAGGATTGGGATCACAGTGCGCATGTCACGCTGCGCCGTGGCGAGCGTTCACGACTGGCCGACTACGCCTCGGAAAAACTATAAGGGACGCTGCCGATCATGCAGCATGGGCAGGCATCAAACGCAGTCAGAAGCGCATGGTCCATATTGCCTGGAACTCGAGGCGACTACCGACCGGTTCGTTGGTCAGACGATAGGTCGGCACGCCGAGGAAATACGGCGCCGAGGCGTAACTGGCGAGAAAGCTCAACTGCGAGTCCTGGCTGGTTGCACGCGTCCATCCGAGCGAAACGGTGTCATTTGCGCTGTCCAGCGCCAACGCGCGTGACAGCAGATGCGAAGTCGGCGACGGTTGCTGGCGCGTGGTGTAACGCAGCTCGATGTCGCCGGCTGCCGCGCTGTGCATATTCCATCCCATGCTGTAGACGGTAAGGTCGCGCCAGGCGAATGTGGGACTCGCTCCGTCACCAAGCAGCGCCAGGAACCGGATGGGCAACGCACTGCTGGTAAACGGCGTGATATCGCTGTACATGATGCGCTGAACACCGAGATCGACACTGAATACCGGTGTCAGCGCGTAACGCAATGCGAAACTCGCGTTGGCCGGTATGTCGAAATCCCCAGGCTCGGCGAATACCCCACGATAATTCGACAACGGAGCCATGTTGACGCGCGACTGATAACCCGCTCGCCAGCTCAATCGCTTGGTCAGCGCGGCCGAAAAATCCACCCGAGCCCCTGTGCCGAACGAACTGTCCCCGCTGGCCGCGGCAAACGGCCGCAAATCTTCCGGCCGGCCGGTAACACCGAGACCGATCGTGGCAAAACGTTGATAGGCGAGTACGGCCGACAGCTGGATCATGCCGGTTTCTCCCCAGGCATGCTCGATCGACGGTGTCACGACCGTGCGTTCGAGACCCGACTGCGGGATGTTCAGCAATGATGGCGACTGATCCACGCTTGGACTGTCGGAAACCATTGCCGAGGCTGCAGCCACGCCGACGTGAATACCCGACGCATCGGTCATCACAAAGCGATCGGGTGCATCGAGCCGCGTGCCGTAGTTGTCGATGACGCTGGGCGGTGCAGTCGGGCCTGAACGCAGCGCCCATGAAAACCGGGGCGTGATGCTCGACAGGGCGTAGTCGCGCCAACGATCAAGTGGCGAGGCCGCGCGGCCCCCGCTCACCCGTGAGATCAGCGCAGCCGTATCCGTCGTCGCATTCGCGGCGCTTGCCCATGTCAAAAACAAAAGGGGGAGCGCCCAGCCGAGGCCGCGCGCTCCCGCCTTTCTCCCTGCAGTTGCTGATGCCCGCTGCATTGCCCTGTGCTGCGGTGACGGGGGTTGTGGTCTAATGCCGTCGCGATCTTGGCGAAAAAACAACATTGCGTCAAGTCCGCGAATCGTCCGTCGCCGCGCCGAAGCACTGCTTTCACGCCGTTTTTGCGAACGCGGCAACGTAAGAACCCACGCGCGATAACAACGGATTCCTCTTTGCGTGTTGCGCAAAACCGACAACTCTCGCAGATCCGGTCCGCCCCTTGCCCTGGTTATCGCCGGCTCGGACTCGGGTGGCGGCGCCGGCATCCAGGCCGATTTGCGCACACTCGCCGCGTTTGGCGTCCATGGCCTTTGCGTTGTTTGTGCGATTACCGCGCAGAATACTCGCGGCGTCAGTGCCATCCACGTGGTTCCACCGACCATTGTCGAGGCCCAGATCGAGGCCGTGTTCAACGATTTCCGTTTTGATGTGGTCAAAGTCGGCATGCTCGCAAGGCCGGGGATCGTGCGGCGGATCGCTGCGGTACTCAAACGCCACCCACGCATCAAACTCGTGCTCGATCCGGTACTCGTCGCGACGACCGGCGCCGCACTCGGCAACGATGCATTGACCGCCGCACTCAGACGTCATCTCGTACCGCGCGCCGATCTGCTGACCCCCAACTGGCCTGAGGCCAACCGCCTGCTTGGCCGTGCTTCCGACCTTGTCGGCGATCGGGTGGCTGTCGCAAGAGAGCTGCGCGCGCTCGGTGCGCGCGCCATCCTGCTCAAGGGCGGACATGTGCCCGGCGCGCGGATACATGACCTGCTGTTGACATCGCGCGGTCAACGCCGGTTTTCCCACCGGCGCATCGAGGCCGAAGGCCACGGCACGGGTTGCACCCTCGCATCGGCGGTCGCCGCCGGCCTGGCGTCGGGTCTGGATCTCGAGAGCGCCGTCACACGGGCGATCGACTACGTGCAGCGCGCACTTTTGGCCGGCTATCGGCCCGGCAAAGGGCATCTGCGGGTACTCGATCACGGCGTCGACCCGGCGCCGCGCTTCACGTGATCGCGCTGCCCGGAACCAAACCAGGTCGACTCAACCTGCGCGAAGGTGCGCGATCAGAGCGTCCGTGAATGAATCGGTAGTGCCCGCGCCACCGAGATCCGGAGTCAACGAGTCTCCTGCGGCAAGCGTTGACCGAATCGCGGTGCGGATGCGCGTTGCCATGTGCGGCATGGCGAGATGATCAAGCATCTGCGCAGCACCAAGCAGCAGCGCACACGGGTTGGCGATGCCCTTCCCGGCGATGTCCGGTGCCGATCCATGCACCGCCTCGAAAATTGACGCCTCGGTGCCGATGTTCGCACCCGGCGCCAGACCGAGGCCGCCCACCAGCCCGGCACACAGATCGGAAATGATGTCGCCGAACAGATTGGTGGTGACGATCACATCGAACCGCTGCGGGTTCATCACGAGCTGCATGCAGCAGTTGTCGACGATAAGCTCGTCGCACTCGATGTCCGGATATCGATCGGCTACCTCCCGCGCCACTTTGAGGAACAATCCCGAAGTGGTCTTCATGATGTTGGCCTTGTGGACCAGGGTGACTTTTCGTCGGGACTGGCGACGCGCCAGGTCGAAGGCGAAGCGGACGATCCGTTCGGAGCCCCGCCGGGTAACCCGAATCCGCGATTCGGCAACCTGCCCGTCAACCGAAAGTGTCTGGCCTTCGGAACCGTACGCGCCCTCCGTGTTTTCGCGCACCGTAATGATGTCAACGTCCTGATAGCGGGCCCTGGTGCCGGGAAACGTGATTGCCGGCCGCACATTCGCGTAAAGGTCGAAACGCTTGCGCAACTCGACGTTGAGCGAGGCAAAACCGCCTCCGATGGGCGTCATCAACGGGCCCTTGAGCGCCACCCGGTGGCGCGCAATCGCATCGAGCGTTGCCTGCGGCAGCAATTCGCCGCACCGATCCAGTGCAGCCATCCCTGCCTCGACAAAATCCGGCGTCAGGGGGCAATCGCACGCTGCGAGAACGCGCAGCGTCGCATCCATGATCTCCGGACCTATGCCATCGCCACGTATGACTGCGATCGTCTTGCTCATCGATTACAGGAACACTCCATTGGAAAGGCCGATCCGACCTGCCGGCGACCGAGCCATCAATTCGGCCGGATTTCAACCACGCCGGCTTGGCGCCAACTCAAAAGCCGTGCATTATCCCGGAATGCAGGAACCACGTACAAGCAAGCAGGCTGGCGGACCACCGCGATTTCGGTCTCGCGCTCGGCTTGCCGCAGCGATATTGGCCGCAGTACTGCCGTTCTCGACCGGATTTGCCGCGAGCGCGGCCGATTCGGGCGGCGCGCCGTCGCCCCTTCTCCAGGTAACGCTCGATCCGGCGTCCGACCGGGCCATGCCGCTCGCGCGCCAGATTGCCATCAGCGGGGCGTGGCCGAATGATTGCCCGCCCGAGGTCGATGGCGTCGCGCTCGAAGCGACCGACCTCACGATCAACGCGCGTTTCCCGACCACTGGTTGCGACGCAAGCCACCCCACGCACTACCGCCTCGATGTAAGCCCGAGCGCCGTCACTGGACTTCCACAATTACCGGCGCAGGTATACCAGACACGCGTTTTTCTGGCCCCGACCAACGGCGCGCCAACACTCGCTGCATTCCGTCTTCTCGACGCCACGGCAACACAAACCGCACCGCGACCGGAAAGTGGCTTCTGGTGGTCGCAATCGAGCAAGCAGACCGGTGCCGCGCTGGCCGGCAGCGGGCTCAGCCTGGAATTCCAGGACCATCGGCTCGCGGCGGGTTTGCTCGGCTTCGACGACACCGGCAACGCCACCTGGTATTTCGGAAGCGCGCCGCTCGAGGGCCGCGTTGCCCACGTGCCGCTGGTGTCGCTGAGCCGCGGCGATGGCCCGTTCCAGTCAGCCGGAAGTCGGCCTCTCGCGGAGCCCGGACCGCGCATCGAAATCGAGTTCCAGTCTCCAACCCGGGCCCTGGCGTGGCTGGTACGCGACCAGGGCAACGGCACGCTCGACGTGCGTGCGCTCAGCATATCGCGATCGCTGTTTGTTGCGGACCCGGCCGGCAGCGCCTGGAGTGGTCGCTGGGTGCTGCTGCGTGAAGGCGAGGATAGCGCGCACGTTTTCGACCTGCGCAGTCTCAGCGTCGCCGATGCCGACAGTTTCCATTTGAGCGATCCGTCGACCGGTGACCGCCTCGACTGCCGCATCGACATTGCGTCGCGTACGCCCGATCCGGATCTGTGC
>JBAVZT010000322.1:0-3509 GCA_049588955.1 Rhodanobacteraceae bacterium
TCGCCGTGCAACGCCGATCAGCCGACCCGCAATTCGATCGAGCAGGCGGTCATGAAAGCCGCGCCGCTGCCGTACCAGGGCTATGAAAAAGTGTTTCAACGCAGCATCAACTTCAATTTCAAATACGACGGATGAGGACCAGGACCATGGACAAGCGATTTTCGATACGCGCGCTGTTGGCGCTGGTGATGCTGCTGCTCGGCCAGGATGCGCTCGCCCAGGGGCTTACCATCGACATCGTCAACGGCAATGCGTCGGCGGTACCGATCTCGGTGGTGCCGTTCGGATTCGAGGGTGCGGGTCTGCCGCCAGACACCGACGTGGCCGATATCGTGCGCGCCGACCTCGCACGCTCCGGCCAGTTTCGCGCGTTGCCGAAAAAGGATGTGGTCGAGTTTCCGGCGCGCGAGGCGGACGTCAAGTACGCAACCTGGCGTTTGCTCAAGCAGGACTATCTCGTGGTCGGGCGTGTCGTCGATGGCGGCGGCGGTACGCTGCGCGCGGAATTCGAACTGCTCGACGTGGCCAGGCAGCAACGCATGCTCGGCCTCGCGATCAGCGGTCAGCGCACCGCGATGCGCGATGTGGCGCATCAGATCGCGGATCTGATCTACGAGAAAATCCTCGGCGTGCGAGGCGCCTTCTGGACACGGATCGCCTACGTCACGGCGGTCGGGACTGCGCCCAACATCCGGTATGCGCTGATGGTCGCGGACTCGGACGGCTACGGTCCGCAGGTTGTCGTGCGCTCGCGCGAACCGCTGTTGTCGCCGCGCTGGTCTCCGGACGGCAAGAAGCTGGCCTACGTCTCGTTCGAAGGCGGCAATTCGGCAATCTATATCCAGGATCTCGGCACCGGCTCGCGCCAACTGGTTTCGGACCACAAGGGCATCAACGGCGCCCCGGCGTTTTCGCCGGACGGCACGCGTCTGGCGCTGACGCTGTCCAAAGGCGGGAATCCGGATATTTACGTGATGGACCTGGCAACCCGCAACTTGCGCCAGATCACCCATCACTTCGCCATCGACACCGAAGCCGCCTGGTCTCCGGATGGTCAGACCCTGTATTTCACCTCCGACCGTTCGGGCAAGCCGCAGATCTACCAGGTCCCTGTCGCCGGCGGTGAACCGGTGCGGGTGACGTTCCAGGGACAGTACAACGCGCGTGCGACCGTGGTCGACGCCAAGGGCATCAAGCTCGCCATGGTGCAGGGCAATGGAAATGTGTATCGTATCGCCATTCTCGATCGGTCGACCAACCAATACACGCTGGTTTCACCGGGCAATGAGGATGAATCGCCCAGTTTTGCGCCGAATGGCGGCATGCTGCTGTATGCGGCCAGCGAAGGTTCACGCGGCGTACTCTATGCGGTATCGGCCGATGGACGCGTGCGCCAACGACTTGTGCTGGCCGATGGGGATGTACGCGAGCCCGCGTGGGGTCCGTTCAGGCAACGATGATCACAATAGGCGGTAGCGTGTCATGCGGCCGCTCGTCCAATGCGAAATCCACTTGTACCCTCCGAGGGGAAATACCCATGAAAAATGCCACCCGTGTACTTTTCGCCGCTTTCCTTGTCGTGGGAATCGCGGCCTGTGCGAAGAAGCAGCAGGTCAAGCCCGTAGAGGAAGCCGCACCGCCGCCCCCGGTCAGTACCGCGCCGGCGGAGAACAATGGACGTTACACGCGCGAAAGTCTCGATACGGATTCGTGCCTGCGTGAACGTGTCATTTATTTCGATTTCGATCGCAGCGAAATCAAGCCCGAGTTCCAGGCGCAGATCGCCTGCCATGCCGAATATCTCAAGCAGTTCCCGGATGCGCGCGTGCGCCTTGAGGGCAACGCCGATGAGCGCGGATCTCGCGAGTACAACCTCGGTCTCGGCGAGCGCCGCGGCGATGCGGTGCAGACTGCACTCAATGCGGCAGGCGTGTCTTCGTCCCAGATCAATGTCGTCAGCTACGGTGAAGAGCGCCCGACCTGTCGGGAACACGACGAATCATGCTGGTCGAAGAATCGCCGCGTGGAGATCGTCTACACCGCCAAGTGATGAATGGGTCGACGTCCAGAGGGTCGGGAACGACGGCCTTGGCGGCCGTCGTTGCGATCGCTACCGCCGTGCTGTTGATCTTCGCACCGGCGGCATCCGCGCAGCGCCTGTCGCTGGCCGAGCGCGTCGCGCGTCTGGAACAGCAGGCGAATGCGCAAGACAACGGCAGCTCGATCGGTCTGGTCAATCAGGTCCAGGCCTTGCAATCGCAGGTGCAGGCATTGCAGGGCCAGATCGAGGAACTCAGACATCAGGTCGACGACTCCAGGCAGCATGCCAAGGATCAGTACATCGATCTCGATTCGCGCATCGGTCGTCTGGAAGGTCGCGCGCCGGGTGCCGCCGCCGCCGCGCCTCCGCCGGCTGCCGCCATGGACCGGCACCTGAACGACATCGATCTTGGCGCGACACCGGCTGCGCCAGCAGCGGCGCCGGTTGCGCCGCCCCCTGCGGAGGGCACCGCGGAAAATCCCGCCGACGCCGGGTCTGAACCCGCCAATCCGGCCGTCCCGGAGAATCCGGATCTTGCTGCGGGCGCCGCGCCAAACGACGAGGCTGCCGAAAAGGCCGCCTACGATGACGCGTTTGCGGCGCTCAAGGACGGCCGTTATGCCGAGTCGGCGCGTCGCTTCCAGAGTTTCATGGACGACTATCCGTCGAGCAGTCTGAGTGGCAATGCCGATTACTGGTTGGGCGAATCGTATTACGTCACCCAGAACTACCGCATCGCGCTGCAAACCTTCGAGAACCTGCTGCAGCGCTACCCGGACAACCAGAAAGCACCCGATGCGCTGCTCAAGGTCGGTTATTGCCAGTACGAGCTCAAGCAGTGGGATGATGCCACGGCGACGCTGACCGAGGTGACGCGCAAGTATCCCGGGACGACGGTTGCGCGCCTTGCTGAAGGCCGCCTGCGGGCACTCAAGACCGATGACAGGGAACAGGCACCTGATTCGGGTGACAGATAGCCGAAGCAGGGTGTGTGTCGGTTGGGAGTCTGCCGGCAATTGGTATTCGCGTCCCCTGTTCGCTGAGTCGGTAGGCCGGTTTCCGTGCTGCGTCTTCTGACAAGCGAGATCTTCCTGTCGATTCAGGGTGAGGCGGACGCGGTCGGCTGGCCCACGGTGTTCGTGCGCCTGACCGGCTGCCCGTTGCGTTGCGTTTGGTGTGACACCGAGTACGCATTCCACGGCGGGTCGTGGCGAAACATCGACGAAATACTCGATGAAGTCGCAACCTACCGCGTCCGGCATGTCTGCGTGACCGGAGGCGAGCCGCTCGCGCAGAAACGCTGCGCGACGTTGCTCGAACGTCTGTGCGACGCCGGTTACGAGGTTTCCCTGGAAACCTCCGGCGCGATGGACGTGACGGTGGTGGACTCGCGCGTTCGCAAGGTGCTGGATCTCAAGGCGCCCGGCTCCGGCGAGGAGCGGCGCAACCTGTGGAGCAATCTCGATTG
>JBAVZT010000323.1:0-2628 GCA_049588955.1 Rhodanobacteraceae bacterium
CTGTAGGGCCAACAGGACCCTCTTGCAACGAAAGCCCTTCTGTGTGCCGACCACTCGGGCACTGCAATCCGACGTTCCGTGCCGTGCACCGAGGCCATTCAGGCCCCATCGAACAAGACGCACGCAAGCACAATCACGAACTCGGGCCTGTGGTTTTCACCTGACGACACTTCCGACGACGCACCGCCACCGCGCACGCACACGCGTGCGACGATCCTGCGCTCATCCACGTCCTTGGGGGAGAACACCATGAAGTCATTACCTATCCAACTCAATCGTCTCGTCTCGTCTCGTCGCGACAAGCCGCGACAAGGCGTATCTTGCCGTAGCGATGGCGGGCGGGGTGCTCGCGGCGTTCGCCTGTTCGGCGTATGCGGCTGAGCCGCGCGGCACCGATCCACACTTCACTGCGCTTGCCGACGGCATCCGCCACCCGACAAGGGGCTGCGATGGCGCGGTGGTGCTGACGCCGCGGCCCGGAACCCAGTTCGCGGACCCGCTGGGCTATCATCCCGAATCGGCGACTTCATTCTTTGCGAAAGCCGCCAGCCTCCATGTGCACTGGGCCTCGACAGTCACCTGCACGCATACGGGCTTGATGCATCGACTGATGCCCGACCCGAACGGCCCGGGTCCCGACACAACGGTACAAATCAACTCCAACTATTCGGGCTACCAGATCGACAATCTCTCGCACTATGTGCAATCGGGCTGGACGGTCCCGACCGTGGTCAATCCGCCAATCGGGTATCGCTATTCGACCACGGGTTACGGTTCCTCGACCTGGGCCGGCATGGGTGGTGGGCATCACAACTACACGGCGGATCTGCCGCTGATCCAGGCTGGCACCACACAGAAACTCTCCGCGAGCAATGTCGCAACCTACTATTTTTGGTACGAGATCGTCGGAGGTTCCGACGATACGTACGACGAGGTGAGACCGGCCGGGGCGCCCGCCGCGCATGCGGGCGACGACGTCGGCACGGTTTCGATCTGGTTTCACGACGGCAGCACTGAATTCGGGTTGTGCAATTTTTCGAGCAGCGGCTGCGTCAACTTTCTGCGCGACTGCCCGATGGACGGACATTGTTCCGAGGAACCCGGCGCTGCCACGACCGAGTGGATCGTCGAGCGGCCCGGCGGCTATGGGGCCGCACCACTGGCCGACTTCGGTGAGGTGAATTTCTACAACGGCTGCTGGGCCTCCGATTACGTCGAGGGCGAACCGGTCGATTGCCACGCGATCTCGGTGCCGGGGCTGACCTCGCTGACCGCATATCACCTTCGCGAATATGTATTCGGTAGCTACCAGATACTCGCCGAGCCCGGCGGGATTACGTCCGGCAGCAGCTTCACCGACATCTACAATCTCCCGGACAACCACCAGTGAATCCGGTGAATCCCTGTACTCCATCAGGAGGAATCCTCATGTCCAGACACCGGCAACCAAGTTCTTCCAAGTCGTTCCAACCGCCGCTCACACGGCCTGCTCGAAAGTTGCCGCTGGGTTTCCGATTGGCTCTGTTGATCGCGCTCGTCGCTGTTTTCGCACCATTCGCGAGCGCGCAAGGTGTCTCCCGGAACGATCCGGCCACGGACCCTGCGCCGGACTATTCGTTTACTTTGACGACCACCGCAAACACCGTACAGGTTGATCAAGCGGTCGATCTGGTGGCAACGATTGGCGCAGGATTGGGGCCTTTTGACGCGCAGACCATCTATTTCTATGACGCCTTTAGACCCACCACCCCATTTGGCGATCCACTTTGCTCCGAGGTCTCTGTCACCCTGATAGGCGAATTCGGAAATGCGCATTGCGTGGCCACATTTGACACCCCGGGCCTACATGATGTCATCGCTGTATTCGACCCCTTTGTTAATCCAGGACAACCTGATCCCGAAACAAACGACATTCCGATAACTGTCACCGACCCAACCCCGTTCGATTCCAACCAGGCGGCCCTGACCGGCTCGTGGTTCAACCCGAACACCGCCGGGCAAGGTCTGGAAGTTGTCGTCTATCCCGATTCCAGCGACGTGGGCGAGGGCTTCCTGTTTGCCGGCTGGTTCAAGTTCGATCTGTCGAGCAATCCGCTGTGGAGCACCCTGCAGGGAAGTCTGTCGTCGAGCCATGGCAATGTCTTTGTCGTCGGTGCGTATGGCACCAGCGGAGGCAACTTCGATGCGCCACCTGCTGCCGAAACGGTTCCGGGCCCGGTCGAGGTGGATGACGGGCCGACCACGATCACGTTTTACGATTGCACGCATATGACGTTCGAGTACGGCCTGCCGCAAGCCCGACATGTGATTCCGTATGTGCGCCTGACCGCCCCGAGCGGCTGCAGCAACGAGGTGCCGGCGACTCCGCCGGCGATGCCACCGGAGAACTACAACGACGCGCTGCATTCCGGCGCCTGGTACGAGCCGGCCACCGCGGGCCAGGGCCTGACGGTGGACGTGGATCCCGCCCAATCGACATTCTTCGCGGCCTGGTACACCTACGCGCCGGCCTCGGAAGACCTGACCGGCACGGATGCGCTGCGCTGGTTTTCGCTGCAGGCGAACTACACGCCAGGCGATCTCACACTGATGGATATGCCGATCTACGTCACCAGCGGCGGCATCTTC
>JBAVZT010000324.1:0-4497 GCA_049588955.1 Rhodanobacteraceae bacterium
TTGGCGTATTGCCTGAATGCCTCGCGCTGGAACGGGTCGATCTCGTAACGGATGATGCAGGTCAGTTTCACGGTCATGCGCTCCAGGTCGGATCGCTCCGGGGCGACCGGCGCGGCGGAAGCGCGACGAGTCGCGTGCGCGATGATCGGCGTGACGGCCGTCATCACGAACGTGCCGACGCCGACCAGGAAGTTCCGTCGCGCCTTCGCTCGCGGCGGGGCGTCGTCGCGCGATGCGTCGCTGCTGTCACCACACGGGTTCGATCGAGCGGTCGGGTCCATGCGGCGCAGTGTCCGCCTTGTGTCGCGACTACACTTCGTCTAGCATCAAAGCATGGATGTTGCGCAATCGGAACCGGGCGTTTCGGCTGTTGCGGCCGCGATCGCCGAGCCGGCCCGGACACGCATGCTGTATTGCCTGATGGACGGCCATGCGCGCACCGGCACCGAACTCGCGATCGTTGCGGGCGTGACCGCTTCGACGGCGAGCGTGCATCTCGCGCGGCTGGCGGAGCGTCGGCTCGTTTCGGTGCTCAAGCAGGGCAAGCATCGCTATTACCGTCTGGAAAGTCCGCGTGTCGCGGCGGCGCTCGAAGCCTTGACGGTGGTCGCGGGCTCGACGCGGGACCGCTTCGTCCCGCACACGCCGAGCCGTCTGCGCGTGGCGCGGACCTGCTACGACCACATGGCCGGTACGCTCGGGGTTTCGCTGCACGACCGGCTGATCGAGCGTGGCTGGTTCGTCGGCACTGCGTCGCAGAGAAGCGAGTACACCCTCAGCGAAAGTGGAATGCGAAGTTTCACGGCCCTCGGGATCGACCTCGACGCAACGCGAACACAGCGCCGCCGCTTCGCCTATGCCTGTCTCGATTGGAGCGAGCGTCGCCCGCACCTCGGCGGCGCGCTCGCAGCCGAATTGCTCAAGGTCGCGTGCCGGCGACGCTGGCTGGTCAGGGATCTCGACAGTCGTGCGTTGCGGTTGACGGCAACCGGACGACGCGAACTCCGCGCCCGATTCGGTCTGGACGAATCCGTATTGGGCGCAGCGCCCGGCCGCACCGGGTAAATTCGCGCGGCCGTCGCGGGCATTTGCCGTCATCCGGTTGAGCGCGCCCGGTTCGATGACCTGCTCGATACCGAGGCTGCCGCGGTGCGTGAATTCGCCGTCGAACAGATCGGTTGCGATCGAGAGCCCGTCGGTCGAACACGAGACCGGTCCAGCCATGCTTGCCGGTCCCGCGTGATCCGGGAACACGAATGGCCGACCCTGCTTCGTGCGCTGTTCGACAACCCGCCGCCCACCTCGAGCCCGCCTGGATCGTGTGGGCCTGAATCGATGGCGCGTTCGAGCGGAACTCTCTCGCGCAGATGCAAGGATCGGATTTCGGAACACGGCATTGGTTCCGCGCACGCGATGCCAGCTGCGATTGGCTCCATCAGGGCGCGCTCCGATGGCGCGGTACATCGCGCCGCGCCGAGGTCTATGCTACGCCGCTCTGCTGTCTCGAGGACGATCGATGAAGGATCTGGCCATCCGTTTGCAGAACCGCCCCGGTGCGCTCGCCGAAATGGGCGAAGCGATCGGGCGCGCAGGCGTCAGCGTCGAAGGTGGCGGCGGGTTCGTGGTCGACGGTCAGGCCATCATGCATTTCCTGTTCGAGGATGGCGCGGCGGCGCGGCACGCGCTCGAGCGGGCCGGTATCGATGTGTTCGACGAGCGCGACGTGGTCGTGCAGCGACTCGATCAGGAACTGCCGGGTCAACTCGGCAGCATCGGCCGGGCGATGGCGAATGCCGGTGTCAATATCGAAGTTGTTTACAGCGACCACGACAATCGACTGATTCTCGGTGTCGACAAGCTCGCATCGGCGAGAATGGTCTCGGACACCTGGCCGCAGCACACGGCGAGCGTGAAGTCGAAACGCGACCATCATTACACCGCCTCGGTACGCTGGACCGGCAACCGCGGAACCGGCACCTCGGGTTACCGCGCGTATGCGCGCGATCACCTCATCGAAGCGGAGGGCAAGAGCGCGATCGACGGGTCCGCCGATGCCCACTTCCGCGGAGACCGTGCACGCTGGAATCCCGAGGAATTGCTGGTCGCATCGCTCGCAGCCTGCCATCAGTTGGCCTATCTGCACTTGTGCGCCGACGCGGGCGTCGTCGTGACGGGATACGAGGATCACGTCGAGGGCACGATGATCGAGGACGTCGATGGCGGCGGTGCGTTCACAACTGTCGTGCTGCATCCGGTCGTGCGCATCGTTGCCGGGGCGGATCGCGCGCTCGCGTTGTCACTGCACGAAAAAGCGCATGCACTTTGCTTTATCGCGCGATCGGTCCGCTTTCCGGTCACCTGCGAGCCGATCGTGATGTTCGACGAGCCGGCGGCTCGGAACAGCCGCTGATCGGTGAGCGCCCGCCAGGGACCCACTGAAAGCCACCTTTACCTTGAATATTCACATGACAGGCCACGTCTGTCTGCGCGCAGCTCGTTGTTGCGCTGGCTTGAAAGACGGCCAGTCTTCCTGCGCCAACGCGCCGCGATCTGCACACAGACAGACAGGGTGACAGCTGCGTCAGGTTGATCAGAGGGTCCCCAAGCGACCCTAGGTTCGAGGCCGGCGCTCGTGTTGCCACAACACTTCACCGTGGCCGGCTTCGCGCGCAAGCAAACGCGCGATCACGAACAACAGGTCGGACAGGCGGTTCAGGTAATGGGTCGCCTGCGGGCGCACGGCCGCTTCGTGCGAAAGGGTGACCAGTACGCGTTCGGCGCGGCGACAGACGGTGCGCGCGACGTGGCATTGCGCGGCCGCCATGCCGCCGCCGGGCAGGATGAATTCCTTGAGCGCCGGCAACCCTTCGTTGCATTGGTCGAGCGTGTGTTCGAGCCGCGTGACATCGGCATCCTCGATCAGCGCCATTCCCGGGACGCACAACTCGCCGCCGAGATCGAACAGATCGTGCTGTATCTGGGTCAGCATTTCGGCGGTCGTGTCGGGCAATTCGCAGGCGAGCACGACACCGATCGCGCTGTTGAGCTCGTCCACGGTGCCATACGCCGCGACACGCGCCGAATCCTTCGCCACCCGCGTACCGTCGCCGAGGCCGGTCGTGCCGTCGTCGCCGGTACGCGTGTAGATCCTGGACAGACGGTTACCCACGACGGCACGACCTCAGGCACAAGGAAGTGCCTGCGCGTTCGCGCAAGCGAACGGCGAAGCGCGGGGAAAACCCCGTTTTTCCCCGGGCGATCGCCGAATGCGCAGGAAGCGCATTCGGCGGAATCAGGAGACGATCGCCGTCGTCGCCGGTACGCGTGCAGATCCTGGACAGACGGTTACCCACGACGGCAGCGTTCATGTCGGATGTCCGACTGCGCGGGGCGCGGCGCCGGCAACGTGTTCACACGCGCTCCGGATGCATGATCGCCCTTCCGCTCAAGCGCCGGCGGGCGCGGCTTCCAACGCGGGCCAGCGACGGCGCATCCATTCGAAACCCCCGAACAACAGCGCGCTCCACAGCAACGTACCGGCCAGTGTGCCCGGATAGAACGGGATGCCGGCGACGAAGCAGGCGACGAGGCCGGCGCCGGTCAGCGGGTACATGCCCGAGGTCGCCCATACGGCGAAGTTGGTGACCACGAAGAAAAACGTTGCGCTGGCGATCGCGTACCTGCCCACACGCATCGTGGTCACACGACCGCGCAGACGCTCGGCAACGATCGCAGTCAGCGCGATACAGCCATAGACCACGGGAATCAGCGCATGCAGGCCGATCACGATATCGGCCAGCAGCATTGCCGCAAGCGGCACCAGGACCGCAACACGGCGATCGGCGAAACAGGCGCCGCCAAACAGCGCGATCGCCTCGACCGGCGTGAAGTTGTAGGGAATCAGACCGGGCACGAAGTGCACCAGCAACCGCTCTCCGACTGCAAACAGAATCAACAGGACCAGCACCAGCGAGCGCGGTGTGGAGGTCGAAGCCGCCGCGGGCCGCGACGACGGGGCAGCGTGTTGAAATTTCATGGGAGTCCGTGGCGCGAAACCGGCTCATAGCATACTTCAAACCTCCGTCGAGAGCAGGATGCCGCGCGCGATCGATTTGCCCTGGGTGCGCGTACGGGTCGGACGCGTGGCTCGAACGCAACGCGTATCATCGCCGTGTGAACGATACCCTGGATGTCATCATCGTCGGTGGTGGTCTGGTCGGCGCGAGTCTTGCCATCGCGCTCGACGGATCGGGTCTGCGCGTCGCGCTGGCAGAGGCCGTGCCTGCGCGGGTCGGTGCGCAGCCAAGTTACGACGAGCGCAATCTGGCGCTCGCACGAGCGACTCTCAACGCGCTGGGTGCGCTCGGTGTGCTCGACGGTACGGGCGCTGCGCCGATGCCGATCGAACGGATCGTGGTGACGCGCCGTGGCGAGCTCGGGTCACTCAGGCTCGATGCCGCCGCGCTCGGATTGCCGACATTCGGCGCGGTGCTGCCC
>JBAVZT010000325.1:0-6646 GCA_049588955.1 Rhodanobacteraceae bacterium
GAACACAGTCTCGATCGCATTGCCGGCATCCATGCCGAGCAGCCATTTGTGCGTGCCGTCGACGGACTGTTTTTCGAGTTGCACCCGGGGCGGAACAACGTCGGCGACCGCGTCCAGCTTGGCGCGCAGCGCCTTTCCGACATCCGTCATCAGCGCAAAGTCGGTGACATGATGATGATAGATCCACTTCATCACCTGATCCGCGCGATACGGTTTTTCGTCGAGCGCGGAAAAAAACTTGCGCAGACCGCGACGATCGAAATCGAGCAGATTGGTCTTGCTGGACGAAGTGGAAGCGGTTTGGTTCATGTCTTCCTGAACAGTGCGGCCGCGGATGGGCGCCGTTTGATCTTCGCGTTCATGGATGAACGCCAGGATCATCTCTCGCAGATTTCTGCATCCGTGAAAAAGAACGCGATTTCGTTTGCGGCATTTTCCGCGCTGTCGGACCCATGCACGGCGTTCGCATCAATCGACTCTGCGAAATCCGCACGTATCGTGCCGGGTGCCGCCTTGGTCGGATCGGTCGCACCCATCAGTTCGCGATTGCGCGCGATCGCATCGTCGCCCACGAGTGTCTGGATCATGACCGGTCCGGAAATCATGAACTCGACCAGCGCCGGGAAGAATGCGCGCTCGCGATGCACCGCATAAAATCCCTCTGCGTCCGCGCGAGTCAGATGTTTCATCTTGGCGGCGATGATGGATAGCCCGGCCTTCTCGAAACGCGCGTATATTTCGCCGATCAGGTTCCTGGCGACGGCGTCCGGCTTTATGATCGAGAGCGTGCGCTCGAGCGCCATTTGGTGGATTCCTTGGCGGGAGATTTACGATACTGAACGGCCGGCAGCATGACCGCAAATCGAAGGCGGTTCTGTGACTTAGCTCGCTATTTCATGGACAATTCTAGCTAATTGAAAGGCTTTTTGACACCCCGCCGCCGCACGCGGCACGTTCTTTTTTTCGACTACGGGAGACTCCATGACGCCTGCAACCGTTCGAATTCGCAAGGCGGCCGTTCTTGGCGCCGGCGTCATGGGCGCGCAGATCGCCGCGCATCTGGCCAATGCCGGAGTCGACACCGTGCTGTTCGACCTCGCGGCCAAGGATGGCGATCGCGACGCGATGGTGCGCAGGGCTATCCAGGGGCTGGCCAAGTTGTCGCCCTCCCCGCTGGCCCTGAAATCGCGCGCCGCGGCGATTCGGCCGGCCAACTATCAGGACGACCTGGAGCGCCTGCGCAACTGCGATCTCGTTATCGAGGCGATCGCCGAACGGCTCGACTGGAAACTCGACCTTTACAACAAGATTGTTCCCTATCTATCTGAAAAGGCTGTTATTGCCAGCAACACTTCGGGCCTCTCGATCGCCTCGCTGGCGGCCCCGCTGCCAAAGGCGCTGAGGTCGCATTTTTGCGGAATCCACTTCTTCAATCCGCCGCGCTACATGCATCTGGTCGAGTTGATTCCCGCGGCCGAAACCGATCCGGAGATGCTTGCGGGGCTCGAGGCGTTTCTGACCACGACGCTCGGCAAGGGCGTCGTCTATGCGCGCGACACCCCGAACTTCATCGGCAACCGGATCGGCGTGTTCTCGATTCTCGCGACCGTGCATCACACGGCAGCGTTCGGTCTCGGCTTCGACGTGGCCGATGCGCTGACCGGGCCGGCCATCGGCCGCCCGAAGAGCGCGACCTACCGCACCGCCGACGTGGTCGGGCTCGACACGCTCGCACACGTGGTCAAGACCATGGCCGACACCCTGCCCGAGGATCCCTGGCACCGTTGGTTCAAGGCGCCCGACTGGCTGGCCGCCCTCATTGCGCAGGGCGCGCTCGGCCAGAAAACCGGGGCCGGCATTTACCGCAAGGTCGGCAAGGAAATCCGCGTGCTCGATCCCGCGACCGCGGAGTATCGGGTTGCCGGGCAACAGGCTTCGGATGCGGTCGCCGCGATTCTCGCGATCAGCGACCCGGCGGAAAAGTTCGCCGGCCTGCGCGCGTCCGACGATCCGCAGGCGCAATTCCTGTGGGCCATGTTTCGCGATCTGTTCCATTACAGCGCATTTCATCTGGCCGACATTGCCGAGACCGCGCGCGACGTCGATCTTGCGATCCGCTGGGGTTACGGTTGGAAGCTCGGACCGTTCGAAACCTGGCAGTCGGCCGGCTGGCAACACGTCTCGAAATGGATCGAGGAGGACATCGCCGCAGGCAAGGCCATGAGCGACGCTGCCCTGCCGCCGTGGGTGACAGACGGCCGTAAAGGCGTCCATCACGCGGCCGGCTCGTTTTCGCCGCGCGCGGCCAAGGATCTGCCGCGATCGTCGCAACCGGTGTATCGGCGCCAACTGTTTCCGGACCCGATGATCGGTGAGACCTTCGATCACGGAACCACGATCTTCGAGAATCCCGGGCTGCGCGTTTGGCATCTCGGCGACGACGTCGCGATCGCGTCGTTCAAGACGCGCATGAACACGGTCAACGACGCGGTGCTCGACGGATTGCAACGCGCGGTGGAAATTGCCGAGGCCGACTTCGGCGCGCTGGTCGTGTGGCAGACCGGCGAGCCGTTCTCGGCCGGCGCCGATCTCAAGGGTGCGCTCGGCCTGCTCAAGGCCGGCAAGACCAGCGAATTCGAGGCCATGGTGGCGAATTTCCAGACCACCAGCATGCGGCTCAAGTATTCTCTGGTGCCGGTCGTAGCCGCGGTGCGCGGGCTCGCATTCGGTGGCGGCTGCGAGTTCCAGATGCATTCGGCGCGGACCGTTGCCGCGCTGGAAAGCTACATCGGCCTGGTGGAAGCCGGAGTCGGACTGCTTCCGGCTGGCGGCGGCCTCAAGGAAATCGCGCTGCGCTGCGCGCAGGCCGCGCCCGATGTCGACCCATTCGAAGGGGTCAAGCGCTGGTTCGAAACCGTCGCGATGGCGAAGGTCTCGGGATCGGCGCTGGAGGCGAAACAGCTGGGGCTGCTGCGCGCCGACGATGTGATCGTGTTCAACGCCTTCGAACTTCTCTATGTCGCGAAGCAACAGGCAACTGCGCTGATGGAGTCCGGTTATCGTCCTCCGTTACCGGCCCGCAATATCGCCGTGTGCGGCGATGTCGGCACGGCCAGCCTGAAAATGATGCTGGTCAACATGCGCGAAGGCCGCTTCATCTCCGATCACGATTACGAGATCGCCAGTCGCATCGCCGACACGTTGTGCGGCGGCGTCATCGAGCGCGGAACGGAAGTCGACGAGCGCTGGCTGCTGGATCTCGAACGCCGTCACTTCGTCGAACTCGCGCAGACGCCCAAGACCCAGGAACGCATCGAACACACCATGAAGACCGGCAAGCCATTGCGCAATTGACGGAAAGAGGGCTGCGGGCCGGCAGCCAACCCGTCCCTTCAAAACTTCCAGCCTCAGCCCGTGGCCCTCAGCCCTTTGGACACCAGACCATGACCAAACCATCCCAGGACGCCTACATCGTCGCCACCCTGCGCACGCCGGTCGGGAAGGCCCCGCGCGGCGTGTTTCGTCATACGCGCCCTGACGATCTGCTGGCGCATGTGATTCGCAGCGTGGTCGACCAGTGCGCAGGCATCGACCCGGCGCGCATCGCCGACGCAATCATCGGCTGCGCCATGCCCGAAGCCGAGCAAGGCATGAACGTCGCGCGCATCGGCGCGTTGCTGGCCGGATTGCCGGAATCGGTTCCGGGTGTAACCGTCAACCGGTTCTGCTCGTCCGGCGTGCAGGCGGTCGCGATGGCGGCCGACCGGATCCGTCTCGGCGAAGCCGAACTGATCCTGGCAGGCGGCACCGAGTCGATGAGCATGGTGCCGATGATGGGTCACAAGATCGCGATGAATCCCGTCGTGTTCGAGAACGACAACGTTGCGATCGCGTACGGCATGGGCATCACCGCCGAGAAAGTGGCGGAACGCTGGAAAATCAGCCGTGAGGATCAGGATGCATTCGCGTTGCAGAGCCATCAGCGCGCGCTTGCCGCGATCGAATCCGGCGCCTTCGAGGACGAGATCGCCCCGTTCCAGCTCGATGATCGTTATCCCGATCTGGTCTCGCGTGGAGTGCGCGAGGACCGCCGCGTCATCGACACCGACGAGGGTCCGCGCACGGACACCAGCATCGAGGTACTGGCCGGACTCAAGCCCGTGTTCCGCGCGGGCGGCAGCGTGACCGCCGGCAATTCCTCGCAGATGTCCGACGGCGCCGGCGCCGTATTGCTGGCGAGCGAAGCGGCGATCAACGAATACGGGCTGACTCCCCTCGCCCGATTCGTCGGCTACGCCGTCGCCGGCGTGCCGCCCGAAATCATGGGCATCGGCCCCAAGGAAGCGATACCAAAAGCGCTCGCCGAAACCGGCATCAAGCAGTCTGATCTCGACTGGATCGAACTCAACGAAGCGTTCGCGGCCCAGGCGCTTGCCGTGATCCGCGATCTCGGACTCGATCCGGCCAAGGTCAATCCGCTCGGTGGCGCGATCGCCCTCGGTCATCCGCTGGGCGCGACCGGCGCCGTGCGCGTCGCAACGCTCGTGCATGGCCTGCGCCGGCGCAAGCAGAAATACGGCATGGTCACGATGTGCATCGGCACCGGCATGGGCGCAGCCGGAATCTTCGAAGCGCTGTGAACGTCGTTGCGCCCATATCGGCGTTCGCGCCGGGCGCAGGGCCGGGAGACGCGAAGCTGAAGCCGTGGGGCCGCCCGGCAAAAGGAACGCGTTGTTTGCGGCGCGCTTTTGCGGATGGGCATCATGACCGGGGCCGGCCGGCCGAAGGACCGGGGAAACCCCAGGTCGCTTTGCAAATCTTTGTCAACTGATTCCGAGCATCAACACGCCCGCAATGATCAACAGCACTCCGGCAATACGCGGCATCTCCGATCGACGCGACAGCAATTTTTCCAGCAGCACGAGCACCGCCAGCGCGGCGATCCAGAGCAGATTCATCACACCGCCGACGAACAACAGCGCCATCAGCGCCCAGCAGCAACCGACGCAATAGAGGCCGTGGCGCAAACCGAGCGCGAACGAGGCCGACGCCTCGCGCCGGAAGCCGCCGTGGTTCTGGATGAACATGAGCGGCGACTGACAATGGGCCAGGCAGGCATGCTTCAATGGCGTCCACTGGAACAGCCCGGCCGCGATCAGAACCAGGCCGCTGAAGCGGTTGCTGGCGCTTGCGAGCATCGGGCTCAGCATGAGGGCGCGCGCCAGCAATTGCTGAGCCACCGTTGCGAGCAGCGAGAACCCGGTCCACGCCACAACGTATCCGGCGGCAAAGTAACCCGTCGCCGCGAGCGGCGTACCGCGCGCGTTGGCTTCGCGACCGACGCGTGCGTAGATCAGGATCATCGGCGCCGCCGATGGCGTCATCATGCCCACCATCATCACCACCCACATCACGAACATGAAGCCGAAATCGGCGACACGCCACGGTCGCGGGCTCATTGACATTCGCTGCGCCGTCGCCGAATCCATGGCGTCCATGGGCATGGCCTGCGCGAGCCACAACAGGTAAGCCCAGGCAAGTGCACTCAGCACGACAATCGCGCCGAGGACGACGAGGCGGTCGCGCCGCAGCAATGCCTCGAGCGGGGTGCCTGCGGCAGCAATCAATGCACGGCGCCGCTCTGCGTCAGGTGCAGCTTCGCAAACTGGGCATGCGAGTCCGCCAGGGACAGCTCTATCGGACCCTTTGTTTCAGTAAAGCCGCGTCCGACTTCGCAGGTGTCGTACTCGAACCCGTTCGGCAGATTGATCCGCGCGCGGTGTTGCTCTCCGGTGATCGGGTTGACCAACGGCTCGCCGCGCGACTTGACCCAGCCTGGAATAGTCAGGCTCGCGACTCGGCCGTCGATGTCGAGTTCGAATGCGATCGGCGCAAACACCGGATCGTGCATCTTTTCGAACGTGGTCGAAAACACCTGGAAAATCGTTGACCCGGGTTCGGTATCCTGCCCGCCGAGGATGCGCAGCAGGGCTTGCCTTTGTTTGTCGCTGGCGCGCTCGTCAATCAGCGGCACGACTTCACCATGACCCTCGTGGATCGCCCCGGGCCACGCCGCGATCATGCCGCAGCGCAGTCCGTCGAGCCGCGTATCGCCATGATTACCCTCGTCGATTTCGATGATTGCGACGGCCCTGCAATCGCCGTGCGTCGGCAAGGCATTGAACTGGCACGGGCAACCGTAGGCACAGTTGCAATGCACGAACTCACGTCCCTTGATGGACCACCGGGTATTTGTCATGTTCACCTCCGCTGCGCGAGATGTCAGGAGAGGCTGCACCACCGGCACGGCTGCGTGAATCCGGCCTTTCCGGCTCATGTGCAGCGGCCAACCATTATTCTCTTGCGTTCGGCGGTTGGCAACGGTGCGTCGTGGTCGGCGGGATCCTGATCCCGAAAATCCGTTGCCAAAAAGCATGACGACGGACCCAGTGTGCCCAACGGGAAATCCGATCCATCCGTACGTGAAGGATCCGCTCGAAACGGGTTGGCTGGTGAACCACAAATGGGACCGGCCCTCCATCGTCCGCAGGCGCGATCGCAAGATTGATTTTGGGGACATGCAAATCGCGCCGACACCCATCTGGATCGGGGGCGCTCGCTCCGCCGCTACTGCGCGGCCCTGACC
>JBAVZT010000326.1:0-2430 GCA_049588955.1 Rhodanobacteraceae bacterium
GCCGACCTCGACGCCGCGCAGGAAGCCAAGCTCGATCTGATCTGCCGCAAGTTGCGCCTGAAACCCGGCATGCGCGTGCTCGACATCGGCTGCGGCTGGGGCGAGGCACTGAAGTTCGCTGCCGAGCGCTACGGGGTGTCCGGCGTCGGCATCACGGTATCGGAGCAACAGGCACACCACGCGCGCGATCTGTGCAAGGGGCTGCCGGTCGAAATCCGTCTGCAGGACTATCGGGATGTCACCGAAACCTTCGACGCGGTCTACTCGGTCGGCATGTTCGAACACGTCGGCTGGAAGAACTATCGCAGCTATTTTGAAGTGTGTCGCCGATGTCTCGCCGCCGATGGCCTGTCCCTGCTGCACTCGATCGGCACCAATGGCGAGCCAAGCCGGCCCGACCCCTGGATCGAAAAGTACATCTTCCCGAACTCGATGGTCCCCGCGGCCTCCCAGGTTACGGGAGCACTTGAAGGACTGTTCGTGGTCGAGGACTGGCACAACTTCGGCGCCGACTACGACAAGACGCTGATGGCCTGGCGCGCCAATTTCGACGCCGCGTGGCCCAGCCTGCAGAACGAATACGACGAGCGTTTCCGGCGCATGTGGCGTTTCTACCTGTCGGGTTCGGCCGCTGTGTTCCGCACGCGCCGCGACCAGCTCTGGCAGATCGTGCTCAGTGCGCGCGGGGTGCCGGGCGGCTACGTCGCGCCGCGCTGAGTTGCTGCGCAACACCGTCTTCGTCCCTGTTCCACATCCCCGACGGCTCTGTGTGTGCGCGTTTCGTGCGCGATCGTTTCGGCGGCCCCTGTCGGGTCCTTGCCATCCTTTACGTTGGGACCGGTGACGGCATGCTTTTTGCCGGACACGCGGAAGGTCGTGAGACAACACTCTGCCATTGTGCCTGCGCATTCTATAGACCTATACTTTGACCTGAAGCACAACGCTTCCCTCGGAGAGTCATCATGGGCAAGTTCGCATGTGAGTTCGCCGCATTCGTGTGCGGCGCGGCTCTGCTGTCGTCGTCCAGCGTCGCGGCAAAGGCCCCGGTCCCGCCGGCCCATCTGACAGCCGCGCCGCAGGTAACCGTGATCATGGGCAACCCGCTGGAGATTCACATCGGCGACGATGCCTCGTTCCAGATCTTCAATTCGCAGATTCCGGGGGCCGGCCAGATCTATCCCTCCGGTGCGACCGACACCGCCGACATGGGCTGGTTCGTGCGCACGACCGACACCCTGTATGCGCCGAATTTTTCCGAGCACCCGGCCGGCACAGCCACCGGAAGCATTGGTTCGTATACCGCGTTCACGCCAGTGTCCCTGAGCGGCGTCACCGGCGGCGGCACGGTAGCCAGTCCGTTTCGCGTGGACGTCAGCGGCACCCTCGGTGCCAGTGGGCTCAGCGCAAACCTCCAGGTTCTGTATGTCAACGGCCAGAACTATTTCACCAAGATATTCACGCTCAACAACGGCAGTGGTGCGGCACAGAGCGTCAAGATATTTCTCGGAGCCGACATCTATCTCGCATCGAGCGACGCCGGCGTGCCATTCCTCGAGCCGACCTCGGTCAGTCCGGGCGGACAGGATTGCGCCACGCCGCCAACCTACACAATCCTGCTGATTCCGTTGAGCGCTGCCGACGCCTACTCGGCACGCGGCTACAACACCGTCTGGGGTGAAATCGGCGCGACCCAGCTCGACAACATCGTCGACCCGTCCTGCGAAGACAACGGCGCGGCGCTGCAATGGAACCGCACGCTCGCGGCGGGTGGGGCCAGCGTGATTCAGGCAGCCACCTCGTTCGGAGAGATTCCGGCGATTACGCAATTCAATGTCACGGCAGTCAATCCGAATTTCGGTGCCCCCGGCAGCAATGTCAACGTGACGATCAGCGGCATCGGCTTCATGGCGGGCACCACGTTCGATTTCGGCGGCGGGATCAACGTAACCCAGCTTGCGATAGTCGATGCAAACACCGCTACGGCGACGCTGGTCATCGATGCGTCCGCGGTTCCGGGTCCACGCAATGTGACCGGCACACAATCGGCCGGGGGCATGACGGCTACGTTGGTCAATGGATTCACGGTCGGCGGCGGCCCGCCACCGCCGCCCCCACCACCCGGCACGATCGCAACGCCGACGCTCAACGTGCCCGGCCTGCTCACCCTGCTGATCGCATTGTTTGCAGCCGCCACCATCTACCGGCGGCGCGTCTGACGAAAATGCCTCCCAGGTGATGAACAGAACGGGCGGGCAACCGCCCGTTCTGCGTTGACGCCGCGGGTGATTCGCGCCACGCGGCGCACGGACATGGCGAACCGCACTTCCGGCACAACAGGTCCCCGACCGGCGTTGAACCACAGCCGAGAAATACCCGTTCGTGCCGAGCGTAGCTTGCGCAAGCAAGCGGAGTCGAAGCGTGGGCGCGCCA
>JBAVZT010000327.1:0-10852 GCA_049588955.1 Rhodanobacteraceae bacterium
TCTCCCCGCAAGCGGGGCGAGGGGTTCAAGACCATTTCCCACGTGCGGGCGAGGGGTTCAAGAACCATCCGTTCCCGCGCACGGACGTGGGTCGCCTGGTTTCCCTTCTTCTCCCCGCGCGCGGGGAGAAGGCGCCCGAGGGGCGGATGAGCTGCGCACATTCCCAGGCTGTCGTACACCGGCCCCTCATCCCTGCCCTCTCCCCGCAAGCGGGGCGAGGGGTTCAAGACCATTTCCCGCGCGTGCGGGCGAGGGGGTCAGCGCGATGGAGTCGAGGCAGCCATCGGTTCAGTGCCGCGGCGCTTTCGCAAGCGCTTCCAGACGACGCAGAATGGTCTGCACCATGTCGCGCTCGAGTTCCTGGGTCAGCACATCCTGTTCCGCGGCAACGCCAAGCGCCTGACTTGCATCGAAGGTGAAATCGCGCGACAGCTCGATCACCTGTTTCGGCAGCAGCAGGGTTCCAGCCGCGTCCTCGACGTCGAACTCGACGTGGTAGCGGATGACGTATTCATTGGCGCGCGCATTGCCGCCGACCGATTGCACATCGGTGCCGACCGAGTTGACCGTGAACCTCATGACCGCCACGCCCGGCTCGACCTTGTCGACCACCTGGGTACCGGAGCGCCGCAACGCGTGTTCGAGATCGCGCGCGAGCGGCCCGAAATGATCGGCAATTTCAACATGCACGCGCTGCATCGCGGGCGGCAAGCGCGCTTCCCTGCGCAGGTGGAAACCGCAACCACCGAGCAGCGATGCGGTGAGCGCGACAGCGACCAGCAGCAGCGATCGACCGAGGTTCATGCAAGCGCTCCGGCAGCACCAACAGGCGACACGATCCGAACACGGATCGGACGGCGCGATGGTAGCAGCGTCGAAGCGGGATTGGCGGACGTGGTCATGGAGCGACGACGAGATTGACGATCTTGCCGGGAACAACGATGACCTTGCGCGGGATTCTGCCGGCCAGGAATCGTGCGACGGCAGGATCGGCCAGCGCTTCCTGTTCGATCATCTCGCGCGACGCGTCGGCCCGGACCTCGATGGTTGCGCGCAACTTGCCGTTCACCTGCACCGCGAGCGTCACATGATCGCGCCGGCGCGCCTCGTCCGACGCCTGCGGCCAATCCGATCGCAGAATATCGTCAGCGTCAGCGATTCCGGGCCACAACGCGTGGGCGATATGCGGTGCGATCGGATACAACAATCGCAGCAGGATCGAGAACCCTTCGAGCTGAACCGCGAGGCGATCATGCGCGGATTCCTCAACGGTCAGCTTCCCGTCCACAAAAATGTCGCCGGCGAACGCATCGCCACCAAGCACGTTGAGTATCTTCATGCAGGCCGACACCACCGTGTTGTATTGCTTGCGCTCGTAGTCGACGTTGGCCTGATGCAGACAGTCATGGATTTCACGGCGCGCGACCATGAGATCGCGATGCAACCGGCGCAACCGTCCGGCATCGACTGGCCCGGGGCGACCGCACCGTTCGATGTCCGCAGCCAGCGTTGCCGCCTGGTGCCAGACCCGCTTGAGAAAACGCGAGCATCCCTCGACGCCGGCTTCATTCCATTCCAGCGACTGTTCGGGCGGGGCCGCAAACATCGAGAACACGCGCACCGTGTCGGCGCCGTACTTGTCGATCATCTCCTGCGGATCGACGCCGTTGTTCTTCGATTTCGACATCTTCTCGATCGCGCCGATCGCGACCGGCCCGCCGTCCTTGTGCAATGTCGCGCCGACGATGCGTCCGCGCTCGTTGCGCACCACATCGACTTCGGCCGGCCTGAGCCAGTCACGATTGCCGTCGGGCAGTTCGCGATAGTAGGTCTCGGCCACGACCATGCCCTGGCACAGCAGGTTGGTGGCCGGTTCATCGCAGTGCACAAGCCCGTGATCGCGCATGAGCTTGTGGTAGAAGCGGAAATACAGAAGGTGCAGGATCGCGTGCTCGATGCCGCCGATGTACTGATCGACCGGCAACCAGTAATCGGCGCGCGCATCGACCTGCGATTGCGCGCCGGGACTGGTGTAGCGCGCGTAGTACCAGCTCGATTCCATGAAGGTGTCGAAGGTATCGGTTTCGCGCTCGGCCGCGCCGCCGCAGCGCGGGCAGATCGTCCTGCGCCATTCGGGGTCGGTCTTGAGCGGCGAACCGACGCCGCTCAACCGGACATCTTCCGGCAGCACGACCGGCAACTGCTCCTCCGGCACCGGCAACACACCGCAGTCGGCGCAGTACACGATCGGGATCGGACAACCCCAGTAGCGTTGGCGCGATACGCCCCAGTCGCGCAATCGGTAATTCACCTTGCGCGCGCCGCGGCCGGCGCGTTCGAGGCTCGCCGCCAGATGCTCGAACGCCTCACCGTAACCCATGCCATCAAGTTCGCCTGAATTGACGACGGTCAGGTCGGGATGTGTCTTGTCGGCATACCAGTCCTTCCAGATGCCGCTGTCGTACGCTGCGTCCTTGCCCTTGAGCGCAATCACCTGCCGGATCGGCAGTGCGTATTTGTGCGCGAACGCGAAATCACGCTCGTCGTGGCCGGGCACCGCCATCACGGCGCCGGTGCCGTAACTCATGAGCACGAAGTTCGCTACCCATATCGGCAGGCGTTCGCCGCTGATCGGGTGGATGGCATGCAGCGCCGTCGCCATGCCACGCTTTTCCTGCGTTTCGAGTTCGGCCTCGGCGGTCCCGCCCTGGCGGCATTCCTCGATGAACGCGGCCAGGCGTGCATCGTTCGCAGCCGCTTCGAGGGCTAGCGGGTGTTCGGCCGCAATCGCAAGATAAGTCACGCCCATCAGCGTGTCAGGTCGCGTCGTGAAAACCGTCAGAGGCCCGCTGCCGCCATCGACGGCGAAGCGGATCTCCAGTCCTTCCGACCGCCCGATCCAGTTGCGCTGCATGATCTTGACCGGGTCGGGCCAGCCTGGCAGCCGGTCGAGGCCGTCGAGCAGTTCATCGGCGTAGGCCGTGATCTTGAGGAACCACTGCGGGATCTCACGCTTCTCGACCAGCGCACCGGAGCGCCAACCGCGACCGTCGATGACCTGCTCGTTGGCCAGCACCGTCTGATCGACCGGATCCCAGTTGACCACGCTCATCTTGCGATAGACCAGCCCCTCGTCGAACAGCCGCGTGAACATGAGCTGCTCCCAACGGTAGTAGTCCGGATCGCAGGTGGCGAATTCGCGCGAGAAGTCGTAGGCAAAACCCATGCGCATGAGCTGCGCCTTCATGTGCGCGATGTTGGCGCGGGTCCATTGCGCGGGTGCGGTGTGATGCTGGATCGCCGCGTTCTCGGCCGGCAGACCGAACGCATCCCAGCCGATCGGTTGCAGCACGTTCTTTCCGCGCATGCGCTGATAGCGGCTGATGACGTCGCCGATGGTGTAGTTGCGCACGTGACCCACGTGCAGCGCACCGCTCGGATACGGCAGCATCGACAGGCAGTAGAACTTTTCCCGACCCGGATCCTCGGTGACTTCGAACGCATGCGTCTCGTCCCAATAGCGCTGTGCAGCGGCTTCGACCGCGTTCGGATCGTAATGTGGCTGCATGACGCGTGGTCGCCGGCGCGCGCGGAAACCGCGCTGTGGTCAGGGAAACTGAGGTCAGGCGAGACTAGCGCAGCGCCGCAAAAGAGGAAAGCGGGGTGCATGCCTTCTGGCCGGTTGCGACGAAGTCCGGACACGCTAGGATGCAGGTTTTGGCCGATCGGGGAACCTCGTTATGCGTGACTTGTTGTTCGCTGCTTCGATCTGCGCCGCATTCGCGCTCACGCCGGCCGCGGCGGCCGATCCGCCGGCGGCACCCGCCTCGACCGTGACGATTCTGCACTGTGCGCATTTGCTCGACACCGATTCGGGCAAGCTGCTCGGCGCAACCACGGTGACCGTGGACGCCGACAGAATCCGCAAGGTAGAACAAGGCCGCAACGAAGCAGGCGCCGCAACGGCGATCGAGCTTGCCGGCACCTGTCTGCCGGGCCTGATCGACAGTCACACGCATCTGACCATGCAGTTCAGCAAATCGACCTACAGCGACAAGTTCCGTCTGAATCCGGCCGACTACGCGATCCGCAGCACGGTCTACGCCCGACGCACCTTGCTCGCCGGTTTCACTACCGTGCGCAATGTCGGCGACGAACACAACGAGTCGATTGCGTTGCGCAACGCGGTCAACGCCGGCATCGTGCCGGGTCCGCGCATCTTCAGTGCCGGCCAGTTCATAGGCACCACCGGTGGCCATGCCGACCCGACCAACGGCTTCCGCTGGGATCTGCAAGGCGATCCGGGGCCAAAGGAAGGCATCATCGATTCGCCGGCCGATGCGTGGAAAGCCGTGCGCCAGCACTACAAGGATGGTGCCGATCTGATCAAGATCATGCCCTCCGGCGGCGTGCTGGACGAAAGCAGCAGCGCAGACAACGCACAGATGACGATCCCGGAAATCCAGGCAATCGTCGCGGCCGCGCACGACTACGGTTTCACCGTCGCCGCGCATGCGCACGGCGCCGAGGCAATCCGCCGCGCAGTGATTGGCGGCGTCGACTCGATCGAACACGGCACCTACATGGACGACGCCGACATGAAGCTGATGAAGCAGCACGGCACCTGGTACGTGCCGACCATCATTGCCGGCAAGTACGTCGAGGAGAAAGCCAGGCAAGGCTGGTATCCGCCGCAGGTCGCGCGCAAGGCCGAAGAGGTCGGTCCGATCATCCAGAAGACCGCCGGCAAGGCCTACAAGGCGGGCGTCAAGATCGCGTTCGGCACCGACGCCGGAGTCTATCCGCACGGTGAGAACGCGCAGGAATTCGTCTACATGGTCGAGGCCGGCATGCCGCCCATGTTCGTGATCGAGGCAGCGACCATGCACGCCGCCGAGTTGCTGAAGAAGTCGAAGGATCTTGGCAGCATTGCGGCTGGAAAGTACGCCGATATCGTCGCGGTGCCGGGCAATCCGCTCGATGACATCGGGCTGATGAAACAGGTCGACTTCGTCATGAAAGGCGGCACCGTATACAAGCAGGACGGCAGGACGAGTCCACAACAACCATCCTCGCTTTCACGCTGAACGTCGCTCGCGCCCGGTGCGTCCCATATCATGATGGCCTTTCGACTTCGGCCTGCGCGCCTGCGCTCAGGGAGAAGTCGAAGTGCCGGCCTTGACATGGTTTCGCTTCGCCCCGACCTTGTGCGCTTCCAAATTGCATTACCAGGGAACCGCCGTGACTGTTTCCGAACACGTATTCGACGCCACCCAGGCCAATTTCGAGGCCGATGTGCTCAAGGCGTCGTTGACCACACCGGTGCTGGTCGATTTCTGGGCGGAATGGTGCGGGCCGTGCAAGTCGCTCGGTCCCGTGCTCGAGAAGATCGTCGAGGAATACAACGGCGCGTTGAAACTTGCCAAGGTCGATGTCGACAAGAACCAGGAACTGGCCGGCATGTTCGGAGTGCGCAGCATTCCGACCGTGATGCTGGTAAAGGACGGCCGGATAGCGGACGGTTTCGCCGGCGCGTTGCCCGAAGGCGAACTGCGCACCTTTCTCGCACGCCACGTCGAGCCCGCGCCTGCGGACGAATCGCCGGAACCAGCCGGCGCTGCCGAAGTACCCGAAACGGCCGAACAGGCCATTGCGCGCGTGCAGCAGGAAATCGCAGCCGCGCCGGACAAGCCCGAGCTCAAACTCGATCTCGCCCTGGCACAAATGCGCGCGGGCAACGTCGCCGCCGCGCGGGTCGAACTCGATGCACTGCCGGCCAATCTCGAGACCGATGCGCGTGCGGTCCGCTTGCGCGCGCAACTCGAATTCGCCGACATCGCGGAAAATGCGCCACCGCCGGCCGAACTGTATGCGCGCATCGAGCGCGATCCGAACGACTTCGACGCGCGTGACTTGCTTGGTGTCAGCCGGGTGCGCGATGGCGCCGCCGCCGAAGGACTCGATCAATTTCTTGCCATGCTGAAGGCCGACCGCAACTGGCACGACGGTCTCGCGAAAAAGCGCTTGGTCGCCGCGTTCGGCATGATCGACGATGCCGAGCTGGTTGGGCGCTATCGCCGCCGGATGTCGTCGCTCTTGTTCTGATCACGTTCGCCGAATGGGCTGCGCCGCGAAACGGATGCGGAGCAGCGTGGCCTTGACGGGTTTTTCGCTGCGCTCAACCCATCCTGCAATGCACGCTACGGGAGTCGCTTCATGTCTAGCTGCCATCGCCCTGCCTGCCTTGCGCTGTGTCTTGCGTTTGCGCCTGTCGCACACGCAGCCGAATCGTCGTTCACGATGGCCCAGGTGCTCGATTATCCGTACCCGAGCGATCTCGTTGCTTCCGAAAACGGCGAGCACATCGCCTGGGTTGTCAACTTGCGCGGCGCGCGCAATGTCTGGGTCGCGGATGGTCCGGTGTTCGCGCCGCGCCAGGTCACGCACTACAGCAAGGACGACGGTCAGGAAATCACCCAGTTGACGTTCTCGCCGGCGGGCGATCGGCTGGTGTTCGTGCGCGGTGGCGACCACGATGCGAACTGGCCCGACAAGGGCGGCCTTGAACCGGATCCCGCAGCGAACCCGAGCGAGCCCAAGGTCACGATCTGGGGCGTCGTGTTGCCGGGTGGCGAAGCGCGCAAGGTGACCCAGGGCGATGAACCGGCCCTTTCGAGCGAGGGACGGCTCGCCTACATCAAGGATCATCAGGTATGGACCGCGCCGCTCCCCGAGGCGCAGGCGGCACTCGACAAAAACGGCAAAGACAAGGACAAACCAAAGCGCCTGTTCTTCGATCGCGGCAAGGACGGCGACTTGCATTTTTCGCCCGACGGCAAACGTCTCGTGTTCGTTTCGAATCGCGGCACGCATTCGTTCATCGGCGTGTTCAGCGGCGAAGATCCATCAATTCTTTATCTCGCGCCGTCGACGGATCTTGATTCCTCGCCGCGCTGGTCGCCCGACGGCAGGCGCATTGCATTCGTGCGCCAACCCGGCGCGGGCGGCGCGCCGCAGCCTATCCTCACCCAGACGCCGCAGCCATGGGCGATCTGGATTGCCGATGCTTCCACCGGCCTCGGACGATCGCTGTGGCAAAGTCCCGACACGCTGCGCGGTTCGTTTCCGGAAACCGCCGGTAACGCGAATCTTCACTGGACCACCGGACCGCGCATCGTCTTTCTCGCGGATCTCGATGGCTGGCCGCACCTTTATTCGATCGGTATCGACGGCGGCGAACCACTGCTGCTCACGCCGGGCAACTTCATGGTCGAGGATGTCGCGCTGAGTCGCGACAAGCGAAGTCTGATCTATTCGGCCAATACCGGCACGACGGCGAACGACGATGACCGCCGTCATCTGTTTCGCGTGCCGGTGGATCGCGCGAAACCCGAAGCGCTGACGCTCGGAACATCGCTCGAATGGCAACCGGTGATCGCCGGCAACGAACATGTCGCGTTCATCGCCGCCGACGCACGCACGCCGCCGTCGGTTGCGCTGGTCGGCGTCGATGGAAAGGACCGGCACGGCCTCCAGCCCGGTTTGCTGCCGCACGACTTTCCGACCGCGCAACTCGTCGTGCCGAAACCGGTGAAATTCAAGGCCGCCGACGGCGTCGTCGTCCACGGCCAGTTGTTTCAGCGCAATGGCAGTCCCGGCGCCACGCCCGGCATCATCTTCGTGCACGGCGGCCCGCCGCGGCAGATGCTGCTCGGCTGGCACTACATGGACTACTACAGCAATTCCTATGCGGTGAATCAGTTTCTGGCCGGTCACGGGTTCACCGTATTGTCGGTCAACTACCGTCTCGGTATCGGTTACGGCCATGCGTTCCATCATCCCGATCACTGGGGTCCGACCGGTGCCGCCGAATATCAGGATGTCGTTGCCGGCGCAAGATGGTTGCAGCATGCAAAGGGTGTCGATCCGGATCGCATCGGCATCTGGGGCGGATCCTATGGCGGCTACCTCACCGCACTCGGTCTTGCGCGCAACTCGGACATCTTCAAGGCCGGCGTGGACCTGCACGGCGTGCACGACTGGTCACGCCTGGTCGATGAATGGTTCAGCGATCCGGCATCACGCTACGAAAAAGGCGATCACGACAAGGCAATGAAAGTTGCGTTCGAATCATCGCCGGACGCGGACGTGAAAACCTGGACTTCGCCGGTGTTGCTGATCCAGGGCGACGACGATCGCAATGTGCATTTCCTGCAAACGGTCGACCTCGCGCGGCGCCTGCAAGCACAGCACGTCCGATTCGAGGAACTGGTGCTGCCGAACGAGATCCACGGCTTCCTGCGCCACGCCTCGTGGCTGCGAGCGGATCGGGCGACGGCGGATTTCCTGCAGCGGAAGCTGATCGACGGCGTCAACTGACACGCTGCAACCCTCCAGTCGCGACGGCAGCCACGGTTCTCCCCATCCGACTGGCAGGCAAGCGTGGTTATCCGTCGAAAATCGTGACATTGATTGCTCGCTGCGCAGCCGGTCATCGCTGATTCCGGCGACGCCGAAACGTTCGCGAGTGACGGCAGCGTCGATGTCGTTTTCCGGTCGCTTTTGCGTATGGGCCTTGCGTGTGGCGATTTGCGCCGCCGACTCTTCGGCATTGGCGCCAATCGAACCTCATGCCCGGAGACCGCAAATGAGATCGCGCCAACCCGCCATCCGCCCGGCCCTGCGTCCAGCGCCGCTCGCAACCTGTCTCGCGCTTGTGTTCGCCGGTGGCGCACCGAGCCTCGCGCATGCGCAAGCAGTGGCCGCAAACCAGCGTTTCAATGCGACCCGATTTCGAGGCGGGATTCCACCGGCCATGCGTCTTGCGCCCGGTGATTCGCGCATGCCGGCCTTCAGGCGGGCGCTCGATCGCAGTCCGCCCGATCGACCGGCCGGGGATATCGTTGTCAGCAACTGCAACGACGCCGGCTCCGGCAGCCTGCGCGCGGCGCTCGGCAACGCGGTCAGCGGGGATACGATCGATCTGACCGGGCTCGCCTGCAGCACGATTACGCTGACCACGGGCTCGCTGATCGTCGGGGTCGACAACCTCACCCTGAACGGTCCCGGCGTGTTCGATCTGGCCATCGACGGCAACTACAACGATCAGGTCCTGACCCACCTCGGCAACGGCGTACTCACGATCCACGATCTGGCGATCACGCGCGGCGCCAAGTACACATCCGACGGCGCCGATGCACGCGGCGGCTGCATCTATTCGAATGGCCTGGTGGACCTTGAGGATACTGCGGTAACTTACTGTGGCGTCGAAGCCGGCGCCAACACCGGCGGCCCCGGCAATGCCCTTTGCGGCGCGATCTACGCACTCGATGTCGTGTTGCTGAACAACAGCGTCATCGCCCACAACGCGGCCATCGCCGACACCGGTTACGCAGCCGGTGGCGGCGTATACACGCCGGCTCACGCAAACACTCATGGCATCGTCGTCAACGGCGTCGCCACCGACTACAGCACGATCAGCGGCAACGTCGCCGTGTCCGCCGAAAACACCAGCTATGGCGGCGCGGTCTTCACCAGAGGCGTCCTGTCGATCTACGCTTCGACCGTCTCGGGGAATACGGCCGACGCGGTCGGTGGTCTCGATGTAACCGGCCAGTATGCCGTCGCCGATTCGTTGATCCTCAACAGCACGATCGCAAACAACACGGCGAGCCGGTCCTATTTCGGCAGCGGCATCTACACCGGAACCGCAATGATGATCGCGAACAGCACCGTCACCGGCAACACCGAAGCGAACGGACCTGATGCTCCCTACGGAGCCGGTTTGATCGTGGGAGCCGGAGTCACGGTCGAACTCCAGAGCACGATCGTCTCGGGCAACCTGCTTGACACCGGATCGACAACATCGCCTTCGGACATCGGTGGCGGTGCCGGCGCCATGCTGACCGGAGCGAACAACCTGATTGGGGCGACCTCGCTGGATACGCCTGCCGACACGATCGAAACCACCCTGCCCCGGCTCGGACCACTGACCAATCATGGCGGACCGACACTGACGATCGCGCCACTGACCGGCAGCCCCGCGATCAATACCGGCAACAACAACGCATATGACTTGAAATACGATCAGCGCACGGTCGGCTATCCGCGTGTGGTCGGAGCCAATGCCGATATCGGCGCATTCGAGACCGATACGCTGTTCGTCAACGGTTTCGATTGAGCATGGTCCGAAGCGGCAGGGCGCGATGCCGTGGCCGTTCGAGCGGTTCGAGACATAATCCACCTGCCTACCGCGATCCGGCCAGCTCCCGGTGACCGGGCCGCTGGTCATGACACGATCCGAGGTTTCGTGGCAGACGATCCGACCCGCAGCAGCCGATTCACGTACGTCCTCGACTGGCCGCGGCCCGAGGCCGAGAACGCCGATGCCGTGCGCCGCTTCTGGCTGCGGGAAGGTGCGTTTGCCGAGGAAGCCGCCGCTGCCGCGCGCGTCAAACAACTGCTGATGCACGCGCTGACCTCGACCGGCGAAGTCGCCGGAGCGTGCACGACGGTGGCAACCCGGTCACCGCGCCTCGGACAGCCGATGTACTACTGGCGCGCGTTCATCGGCAAGGCCTGGCGATCGACGCCACTGGTGATGTCATTGCTCAAACGCTCGTGCGCATATCTCGAAGAGCACGCGCGAACGCACGATTTTCCCTGCGTCGGCATTCTGCTCGAACTGGAAAATGCGCGCTTTCGCGACAAGGGCCGTCTCGCGGTCTGGGCGCACCCGCGCTTTGCCTACATCGGCCGCAGTCAGCGCGGTTTCGATCTGCGCGTGCTGTATTTTCGCGGCGCGCGGCTCAAGCCGGCCGCGCCGGGTTGAACCGAAGCCCAGGCCAATGGG
>JBAVZT010000328.1:0-2321 GCA_049588955.1 Rhodanobacteraceae bacterium
CCTCGCTTGTGCCCCGCGCAACCGGGTTACCAGATCTTCACGCGCTTGTTTTCCGGACGCACCATCGGATCGCCGGGTTTGCACTGGAACGCTTGGGCGAATGCGGGCATGTTCGATGGTGCGCCGATCGCACGGAACATCGCAGGTGCATGCGGATCGGCGTTCAACAATACCGCTTGCCGTTCCGGGCGGATGCTGCCGCGCCAGATGCGCCCGAAGTTGAGGAAGAAGCGCTCATCCTCGGTGTAGCCGTCGATCTTTTCCCTGGCTTCGTTCGGGTGGTTCTTGAGCGCGATCTGCAACGCATCGTAGGCGGCATTGAGTCCGCCGAGATCGCCAATGTTCTCGCCCAGGGTGAGCTGGCCATTGACGTGCTTGCCGGGCAGCGGCGAGTAGGCATTGAACTGGTCGACGAGTTTCTTGGTGCGTGCGTCGAATTTTGCGCGGTCCTCCTTGGTCCACCAGTTGACATTGTTGCCCTTGGCATCGAACTGGCTGCCCTCGTCGTCGTAGCCGTGGCTTGCCTCATGGCCGATCACCGCGCCGATGCCGCCGTAGTTGATGCCGTCGTCGGCATTCGGATCGAAGAACGGCGGCTGCAGGATCGCGGCCGGGAAGTTGATGGTGTTGTCGGTCGGGTTGTAATAGGCGTTGACGGTCTGTGGCGTCATGCCCCATTCCTTGCGGTCGGTCGGCTTGCCGATCTTGTTGATCTCGTAGTCGTAGTCGAACCTGGTTGCTGCCGCGACATTGGTGAAGTACTTGTCGGGCACGATGGTCAGCCCGGACCACTCGCGCCATTTTTCCGGATAGCCGATCTTGGGCAGGAACGTTGCCCATTTCTCGAGAGCCTTCTGCTTGGTCGCATCGCTCATCCAGTCGAGGTTTTCGATGCGCGCCTTGAGCGCGGCCTGAACGTTGTGAACCAGCACCTCGGCGCGCTGTTTGGCTTCAGGCGGAAAGGCCTGATCGACATACAGCTCGCCGAGCGCCATGCCCATGCCCTCGTTGACTGCGCCGAGCACGCGCTTCCAGCGTGGCTTCTGTTCCTTCTGTCCGTTCAAGGTCTTGTCGTTGAAGGCGAAGTTTTCGTCTTCGAAGGGCTTGGACAGATACGGCGCCGCCTGATCGACGACATGGAAGCGCAAGTAGGCTTTCCATTGCTCGATCGGCACCTCGCCGAGCATCTTGTCGACCTCGCTGAAGAAACCCGGCTGCGACAGCGAGAATCCTTTCTTGATATCCGCGCCCTGGGCGGCGAAGAATCTGTTCCAGGACAGATGCGGCGTGACCTGGTCGGCTTGATCGAGTGTGACGAAGTGGTACTGGTTTTCCGGCTTGCGCAACTCGACCGGAGCCAGCGACGCCTTCGCGAGGCGCGTTTCGAACGCCATGACCCAGGTTGCCTGCTGCCTGGCATCGGTCGCCGGTACGCCGACGAGTTCGAGCATCTTCGCGACGTGTTGCTGGTACGCATCGCGCAACTTCGCGTAATCGGGCTTGTCGTAGTAGTCACGCGTGGGCAAACCGAGGCCGCCCTGGAATGCGTAGGCAATCTGCATCGAGGAATTCTTGAAATCCGCGCTCGGTCCGATATTGAACAGGCTGCCCATGCCGCGCGAGAAACTGTCGTCGAGGTAGGCGACCACGTCGGCGCCGGACTTCAATCCATCGACCTTGGCGAGTTCCGGCTTGATTGGCGCGAATCCGGCCTTGTTCACGGCGGTCTCGTCCATCCCCGACTTGTAGAACCAGCCGACCTTCTGTTTGATCGAACCGGGCGTGGCCTTGTCGGCATTGGCGGCAGCGGTCTCGAGAATGTGATGCTGGGTCTCGAGACTCTTTTCGCGCAATTCATCGAACGAGCCCCAGCGCGTGCGATCCGGTGGGATCGGATGCGCCGCGACCCACTTGTCGTTGACGAAGCCGCTGAAGTCCGCGCATGGGTTGATTGACTTGTCGAGATCGCCGACGTTGAATGAACTCGACGCCGAAGTTGCGGCGACTGCGCCGCCGGCAAGCGTCAGGCCGATCGCGAACGTCAGTGGTTTGATGAATCTGCGCATGATTTGCTCCTTTCCAAAATTATCGTTGGCAGCGTTGCCGCGACAGGTTGCCGTGTTTCTTGCGGCGCGTGGTGGTCAATCGACGCGGGGACGCGTCCGCTCACGAGCAGCGTCGGTCCGCGTACGGAAACTGGCGAGCGCGCGAGCCTAGTTAAGATCGGCTGGCGGCCGGAAGTGTCGAAGGTCATTGCCGCCGACCCCGCGCCGCATCCTGAAACAACCCACCGAGCGAGGATCGGATCGAACGGTTTATCC
>JBAVZT010000329.1:0-8597 GCA_049588955.1 Rhodanobacteraceae bacterium
GAAAAAGATGAAGGTCTGATGCGCGCCTGCTCGACGCGGTTGCACCAGGCGCAAGGCACCCTGCGCATGGTGGAGTTGTACGGCGCCGCGCTGGTGGTCGAGGAGATGGAGCGACTCGCCGAAGCACTGCTCGCCGGGTCGATCAAGCAACGCGACGAGGCGTATTCGGTGCTGATGCGCGGCATGGTGCAGTTGCCCGACTACCTCGAGCGGGTGCAGAGCGGTTACAAGGACATCCCGATCGTCCTGTTGCCGCTGCTCAACGATCTGCGTGCCTGTCGCGGTCAGAAACTGCTGAGCGAATCGGCGCTGTTTGCGCCCGATCTGGATGCGCCGTTGCCTGAAGCGGCGGACGGGTGCGCGGCGCCGGTGCCGGTTGCGCAATTGCGCAACCAGGCGATTCGTCTGCGGCTTGCGTTCCAGGCCGCGTTGCTCAAATGGTTCCGCGACGAGCAGGAGAACGAGTACCCGGATCGCCTGCTGGCCGTGCTCGATCGCCTGCGTGGGCTGTCCTGCGCGCAGGGAGCGCGGCGGCTGTGGTGGGTTGCGGCAGGCGTCATCGAGGCAGTGCGCGATCGCGCACTGGAATCGAGTGTTGCGGTCAAACTGCTGTTCGGTCGCGTCGATCGCGAGATCCGTCACTTTGCGGAATCCGGGGAGGATGACCTCGGGACGACCGCGTCGCGCGAGCTGGTCCAGAACCTGTTGTACTACGTCGCACATTCGACCAGCACCGCGCCGCGCGTCAGCGCGATTCGCGCGTGCTTCAAGCTCGACAGCCTGTTGCCGACCGAGGACGAGCTCGAGCACGCGCAAGGTTCGATGACCGGCCACAACCGGGTACTGCTCGACACGGTGTCGGCGGCGATCAAGGACGATCTGCTCAGGGTCAAGGAAGCGCTCGATATTTTCCTGCGCGCGCATGCGGACAATCCGGCCGACCTGTTGCCACAGGTTGATATGCTCGACCGCGTCGGCGACACGCTCGGCATGCTCGGGCTCGGTGTGCCGCGTCGCGTGGTCGAGGAACAGCGGGCGATTGTCGAAGCGATCGCCAACGCCCAACGCCCGGCGGACGAGGGCAGTCTGCTCGACGTTGCCGGTGCATTGCTTTACATCGAGGTTTCGCTCGACGATCACATCGAGCATCTCGGCGCGGGCAGCGACGATGCGCCGTCCGACGGCGACAAGCATCTTCCTCGCGCGGAAGTGCGCAAGATACTCGATACGCTGATGCACGAGGCCGCGGTCAATATCCAGCAGGCCAAGCACGACATCATCGCGTTCATCGAGGCGCCGTGAGATCACGCCAGGGTGGAACCGATACCGCGTCTGCTCGAGGAGATCGCCGGCGCACTGCGCATGCTCGCGTTCGACCGTGCCGCGCAGCTGATGACCGGCATCGTGCGATTCGTCGAGGTCGAGCTGTTGAACCGCCGGCGTGTACCGAGCGCCGAGCAGATGGATACGTTGGCCGACGCACTGGCCTCGATCGAGTACTACCTCGAGGCGACGCGCGAACAGCGTGGCGGCCGCGAAAAGATTCTCGAAGTCACGCGGCGCAGCCTGGAACTTCTGGGCTACTGGCCGCTGCCGGATACCGATCTTGCTGAAAGTACCGAGTCAACGAGCACCGAACCGGCTGCGGACGCGCAATCGGACACGCCTGCAGCCACCCCTTTGAAGCCCGAGGTCCCAACGGACGACGAATTGCTGCTGGCGCGTGAAGAAAGACCGCTCGGCGCGCGCGAAAGCCCGGAGAACGCCCGTGGCGAAGCGCCGGAACTCACCGGCGTGGATCTGCCCGATCCGCACGCGGCAATGGCCGATGAGGACACGTTGGCTGCGGTGGACGCCGGCGACGAGCCCCTGGCACCGCAACTCGATACCGATGTGGAAATCCTGCCTGGCAGCGATCTTGGCGATCTGGTGGTCGGCGAAACGGGCGCAACCGAGGCGACGGCGCACGACGTTGCCGGTTTGCGCTTCGCTGAAACGGCGCAACCCGGAGATGCCGGCGACGGCACTGAAATCGGGGAGGAAGGTGAGGGATCGGCGCCGACGGACGAAGTCGCCGCCGGTTTCCAGTCGAGCGCTTCCGACGAAATCGATGACGACATTCGCGCGGTGTTCATCGAGGAAGTGGAGGACGAAATCCCGCGCATGCGGCATCAGTTCAGTGAATGGCAGAACGATCCTGAGGATCTGGGCAAGCTGACGCCGCTGCGGCGATCATTCCACACGCTCAAGGGATCAGGGCGTCTGGTCGGGGCGGTCGTGCTCGGGGAATTCAGCTGGAAGATCGAGAATCTGCTCAACCGAGTGCTCGACGCGTCCGTACCGATGCGGCCAGCGGTGCGCGCACTGGTCGAACACGCCCTGAACGCGTTGCCGGAGTTGCTCGAGGGTTTGCGCGGCGGCAAGGCGCATGTGGATGTCGCTGCAATCGTCGCGACTGCCGATCGCCTGGCAGCAGGCGAGGAGGCCTGGGTTCCCGACTCGGCGTCCGCCACCCACCGCCGGCAGCGCAACGTGCACGAGCCTGACGCGACGTCAACGGGCCCGTCCGCATCTGCATCGGTTGCGGATGGCGAACCGCAGCCGCTCGATTCGCCCGGCACGTTTAGGGCCGGCATCGACCCGGTTTTGTTCGATATTCTCAGGAGCGAGGTCACGGCGCATCTTGCGACCCTCGGCGAATACGTCGACTCGTGCAAGTCCGACGCGCGGGTGCCATCGGAACCCGTGCAGCGTGCCGTGCACACCTTGTCCGGCGCCATCGCAATGGTCGATCTCGCAGCGCTGTCCGCTGTGCTCACACCGTTCGAAGGCTACGTCACACGGCTGCGTTCGGCGGGCCGGCCGCCGTCTGCCGACGGCGTTGTGCTGATGGACCGGTCGCTGACGCTGGTTCGCGATGTCATGACGCGCCTTGAAAACGACGTGCAGGAATTTCCGGACAGCGGCGATCTTGCCGGGCAAATGAGCGCGTTACGCGACAGCCAGGTGGAACCGACGCCGCCGGTCGAGCAATCCGTTGACGAGGAGACCGAAGCATCCGGCGTCACCCAGGAACTCGATGAGATCCTGCAGGGAATCTTCGCGCAACCGCCGTCGGACGTGTTGCCGTCACCCGGCACGCTTGCGGACGTCGGTGACGTGTCTGCATCGGCCGCGCCGGACCTGGCATTTTCGCGTGCGCTCGGACGCGCACTGGATGTCGCATCCGGCGATGCCGATTCGGGTCACGATGCGGTGCATGCTGCCGAACCGGAAGGTCCGCAAGCGCCACCGGACACCACCGAAGCGGCCGAGCCGCACGAAATACCCAGATCGGCGGAAGCGGAACGGGATGCCGATGCGACGCCCGCGAAGGCGCCTGAGGCAGAGGCCGGGGAACCGGAAGCCGCGCCGGAAGCAAGGGCCCCGGAATTGCCGGCATCCGGCGAGACGGTGCCGGAACCGGAAACCGTGCAAGCCACCGGGCCGCGTGTGCAGGAACCGCATCCACCCGAAGTCCCCGCCGATGCCGCGACATCCGAGGAGGGGGATCGCCTGGATATTCCGGATCTGGACGAGGACCTGCTCGAAATCTTCGTGCAGGAAGGGGTCGATATTCTCGATCACAGCGACTCGCTGATGGCCGCACTGCGTGAGACCGCAGGCGACGCGAAGGCGCTTGCCGGTCTGCAGCGCGACTTGCACACGCTCAAAGGCGGTGCGCGCATGGCCGGGCTTGCTCCGATCGGGCACCTTGCGCATGCGATGGAATCGCTGCTCGAAGCGATCGACGAAAAGCGCCGCGAGATGGACCCTGTCGCAATCAAGGCGCTCGAACGCGGTTTCGATGACTTGCATGGGCTGATTCAGCGGGTAGGTCGACGCCGCGCGATCGAGGTACCCGACGAGACCATTGCGTATTTTGCTGCGTTGATCGAAGGCCGCTCGCGCGTCACCAGCGAGGACGGCGCCGCCGTGGCGCAGGCCGAAGCGCAAGACGCGGAACCTGCGCGACCGACGATGCCGCCGCCGCCGGCGCGTCAGTTGCCGACGCTTGGTGACGAGGACAGCGTACGCGCGCCGCAGGAAATGATCCGCGTGCGCTCGGATCTGCTCGACTCGCTGGTCAACTATGCCGGCGAGGTGTCGATCTATCGCTCGCGGCTTGAGCAGCAGGTTTCGGGTTTTCGCTTCAACCTGGTCGAGTTCGAGCAGACCGTACACCGCTTGCGCGAGCAGTTGCGCAAACTGGAGATCGAGACCGAAGCGCAGATCATCGCCCGTTTCCAGCGTGAACATCAGGAAGGCCTGGCCAGTTTCGATCCGCTCGAACTCGATCGTTTCTCGCAGTTGCAGCAGTACTCGCGCGCGCTCGCCGAATCGGTGTCGGATCTGGTTTCGATCCAGGGCCTGCTCGACGACATCACGCGTCAATCGGAAACGCTCCTGCTCCAGCAGTCGCGTGTCAGCTCGGATCTGCAGGAAGGGCTCATGCGCACGCGCATGGTACCGTTCGATTCGCTGGTGCCGTCACTGCGACGCACGCTGCGCCAGAGCGCGCAGGAACTCGGCAAGCAGGCGCAGATCAAGGTCGAGGGCGCGCAGGGCGAAATGGACCGCAATCTGCTCGAACGCATGAAGGCCCCATTCGAGCACATTCTGCGCAACGCGCTGGCGCACGGCATCGAGTCGCCCGAACAGCGTCTGGCGGCGGGCAAGCCGGTCGAAGGAACGATCAACATCGCGGTCAGCCGCGACGCCACCGAAGTCGTGCTGCGGGTATCCGACGACGGGCGTGGCATCGATCGCGACGCGATCCGCGCCAAGGCGATCGAACGCGGTCTGCTCAAGCCCGGTGCGGAGCTGTCGGATCGCGATCTCTACGGTTTCATACTCGAGAGCGGCTTTTCCACGGTCGACCATGTCACACAGCTTGCCGGCCGCGGGGTCGGCATGGATGTGGTCCACAACGAGATCAAGCAGCTTGGCGGTTCGCTGCAGATCGACTCGGTCCCCGGCCAAGGCGCCACGTTCACCCTGCGCCTGCCGTTTACGCTGGCGGTCACCCAGGCGATTCTGATCAAGCTCGGTGACGCCGTGTATGCGATTCCGATGTCATCGGTTCTCGGCGTCGTGCGCATCGAGCGACCGGAACTGGAGCGCCGATTGCGCTCGGATGACCCGACTTTCAGCTACGCCGGCGACACCTTCATCCTCTACGAGCTGTCGCAACTGCTGGGCGTACCCGCGGGCCGCACACCGGACGAAACCCAAGTGCCGCTGCTGATGACCCGCAGCGGTGACCAGCGCGCCGGCGTTCGCATCGATGCCGTGGTCGGATCGCGCGAAATCGTCGTGAAATCGGTCGGCCCGCAGATCAGCTCGGTGCCGGGCGTGTTCGGTGCGACCGTCATGGGCGACGGCTCGGTCGTGATCATTCTCGACCTGGCGCCACTGGTGCGTCGCACGTCCGCGCTGCGCGAGCGCGTCGCGCACGGCGAAGTGGCGCAAACACCCGAACTCGTCGCGCCTGCGTCCGAACAGCCACATCGCCGCCAGCCGCTGATCATGGTGGTCGACGATTCGATCACGATGCGCAAAGTCAGCACGCGCGTACTCGAGCGCGCGGATATGGACGTGTTCACCGCGAAGGACGGTCTCGATGCGGTCGAGAAACTCCAGGAAAAGATTCCGGATCTGATGTTGCTCGATATCGAGATGCCGCGCATGGACGGCTATGAACTCGCGACCTACATGAAAAACGATTCGCGCCTGAAGCATGTTCCGATCATCATGATTACCTCGCGCACCGGCGAAAAACATCGCCAGCGCGCCTTCGAGATCGGAGTCGAGCGCTATCTCGGCAAGCCGTATCAGGAAGCCGATCTGGTGCAGAACGTCCAGGAAATCCTGAGGTCGAGCGGTGTCGAAGTCTGACAACCACGCTGGTATCGCGTTGTTGTACCAGACCGACGTGCCTGGACGAGATGTTCGCGACGCGCTCACCGATTGCGGAATGAACATCGTCTACGAGGCGTCGGTGGATGCACTCGATGCGGCGGCCCTGCATGACTCGGGTGCGCGTGCCGTCGTGATCAATCTCGACGCCGACATGGAAGCACATCTGGACCACGTCCATCAGTTGCTCGACGACGCACGCTACAACGTCATTTTCAATGACGCGCAAGTCTCCACGCATCTGGCCGGCTGGGAACGCGCGCGCTGGCTGCGACACCTGGTCGCCAAGATCCTCGGTGCAGGCAATGTCGATCCGCCCCGACCCGGCGAGGCCGCAGCGACCGGCGCAACGGCCGACGTCGACATGCGCGAAAACATCCTCGATGTCGAAGCGGTCATTGCCGAGCAGTCGCCGCCTCCGGTCGAACTACCCGCCGAAGCGCAAGCGGCCGCAATCGACTCGGCGCTCGAATTGGTGCCGATGGACGAGACGGCTTCGCAGGACGCTTCGGCCGGCGATGCACCGGCATCACGGCCATCGGAATCCTGGCTCGATCCGGATGCGCTCGCTGGGCAGGCCTCTCCGATATCGCGCGTCTGGGTACTCGGGGCGTCGATCGGCGGCCCCGAAGCCGTCGGCGTGTTTCTGGCCGCGTTGCCGGCCCAATACCCGGCCCTGTTCCTGCTGGTGCAACAGATGGGCGAGGAATTCCTGGAACAGATGACACAGCAACTCGCACTGACGACGGCCTTGACGGTACGCCAGCCGCGCGACGGCGACACCGTGGCGAACGGTGAAGTCGTCATCATGCCGGCCGGAAGGCATTTGTCGATCGATGCGCGTGGTCGCGTGCGATTGGCATCCAATATCGATGTCGGTGCGCATGCATCGGCCATCGATCGCGTCGTCGCGGAGATGGCCGAACGGTTCGGTCGACGAGCGGGCGCGATTCTGTTTTCCGGCACGCTCGCAGAGGCGGTCGCGGGCACCAGTCATTTGATCGCCAAGGGCGGTCTGGTTTACGCGCAGGATGCCGAATCCTGCGTGGCCGGCGCCACGCTCGACGACCCGGCGTCGATGGACCACGTGAGTTTCGTCGGTTCCCCGGCGGAACTGGCTGATCGCCTGCTGACAATGGACCGGCGCGAGGTTTCCGAGGAGGATTGAACGATGATGGATCGTCCGCGCGAAATTCGCGGCGTCATGATTCCGGTCACCGGAGGACGCCTGCTGCTGCCCAATGCGAGCATTGCCGAGGTCATCACCTTTTCGACCCCGGAGGTCGTGGACGGTGCACCGGACTGGCTGCTGGGCCGTTTGCCCTGGCGGGGCTGGCGCCTGCCGCTGTTCTCGTTCTCCATACTCAGCGGCCTGACCACGTTCGAGGTGTACAACAATGCGCGCGTGGTGGTGTTGAAGGCCTTCGGAGGACGCCCGCAACGACCGTATCTGGCTTTGCTCGCGCAGGGCTTCCCGCGTCTGACCACGATTACGCCCGACGTGCTGGCCGCCACCGAGGACAGCGACGAGAACATGCCGGGCGTGAAGTCCGTCGTGACGACGAATGACGATTCCGCGGTGGTGCCGGATCTTGCGGCAATCGAGGCGATGATCGACGAAGCGCTGTCCGTATCGCAGGCACCCGCACCTCCCGAGTGATCGGGTAGCGAAGGCAGCGGTCAGCCGTCGCCGTGCACGGCTTGCAGTGCGGCAAGCGCGCTGACGCCGGCGGTTTCCACACGCAGAATGCGCGGGCCCAGGCGCAAACCGCGAAATCCGCTGCTGCGCAATGCCGTCAGATCGACATCGGACAGACCGCCTTCGGGTCCGACGACGAGACTCGCGCGCTCGAATCGCTCGAGTTCGCGCGTCGACAGCTCAGCTTCGGGATCAAGCGCGAGACGCAACCCCGCTGTCCCGTCGAGACCGGCGATCCAGTCGGTCAGTCGTTGTGGTGGTGCGAGCGAAGGCACGCGCATGCGCCCGCTCTGCTCGCAGGCCGAAACGATTACCGCCTGCCAATGCGCCAGGCGGCGTTCTGTGCGTCGGGCGTCGAGCCGGATTTCCGTGCGTTCGGTGACGATCGGCACGATTGCGGCGACGCCGAGCTCGGTTGCCTTCTGCACGATCCAGTCCATTTTCTCGCCGCGCGCGATCGATTGCGCCAGCGTGAGGTGCAGCGGACTCTCGACCGGCCGATCCGGCAATGCATCGCCGACAGTCACGCGTACGCCACGCCGCGAGACGTCCGCTATTGCTCCCGAATAGGCGCCGCCATCGCCATTGAACAGCACCAGCGCATTGCCGCTGCCGAGCCGCAAGACGCGCGTCAGGTGTTCGGCCGTCTGTCCGGACAGCAGCAACGCGATGCCGGGCGCGAGCGGTTCGGCGACGTGGACGCGTGGAATGCGCATGCACCGAGTGTAGCCATTCGTGGATGGACACGCTCCGCCTGAAAGTCAATCTCACGTCTCCCCGACGTCCCCATCGCAACAGACTCATAGCGTGACAGAGATCACGGCGCCTGCCGACACAACGGACTAGGCTTGCTCCGCGCGAAAGCAAGCAAAGTTCGTTATCAGGCGGTTTCTAACGTCCACGTACATCCCAGTCAAGGCCAACACCTCAATAGGTCGGC
>JBAVZT010000330.1:0-4330 GCA_049588955.1 Rhodanobacteraceae bacterium
GGCCGATACCGGCAGCGCAGCCGAGCTGCCCGACATCATCGTGTTGCAGAGCGAGTCGCTGTTCGATCCGGCGCGGCTGCGCGAGGTCCCCGAAGGTCGCTGGCTGCGCAACTTTCATCAGCTCGCCAACAATTCGACCAGCGGCAATATGCAGGTGCCTACCTTCGGCGGCGGTACCATCCGCACGGAATTCGAGGTGTTGACCGGAGCGCCGCTCGCCAGCCTGGGCGGCATTCAGTATCCGTGGCTCGAACTCAATCGCAACCTGCTGCCCGGGCTGGTGCGCGTACTCGACGCGCACGGTTACCGCAGCACTGCAATTCACCCGAATTCGGCTGCGTTCTGGAACCGCGCACGCACATTTCCGGCGCTCGGTTTCGATCGCTTCATCGACAATTCGACGTTTTCGCCGGACAGTGTAGTCGGCCTTTTCATCGGCGATGCGGCGTTGACCGATCGCATTCTGGCCGAACTCGGCAGCAACGATGCGGGCGCGAGCGCGGCACCGAAATTCCTGTTCGCGATCAGCATGGAGAATCACGGTCCGTTCGACTGGCGCCCCGGACTCGATCCGGCGCGTCTGGCCGCATTGCCGATGCCGGACAAGCTCGACGCGGGAGGGCGATTGTGGTTCGGCAATTACCTGTATCTGCTCGACGATGCCGATCATGAACTCGGCCGACTTGCCGAGGCCTTGCGGCAACGCAAGCGGCGCACGCTGCTGCTGTTCTATGGCGATCATCTGCCGTCGCTTGCGCCGGTATACTTCCAGCTCGGATTCAAAGACGGCAAGGACGCGAAAAGCGAGCCGGTACCGTGGTTGCTGTTCGACACGGCCCATCCCGAACCGCATGCCCTGAACACCGACAGTTGGCTGCTGCCGACGCTTCTGCTCGACGCCGCCGGCATTGGCGATGCGACCTATTTCACGATAATGGATGCCCTGCGTACCGAACTCGATCTTGGCGCCGCTCCGATCGACGCCGCCACCCAAGCCGGCATTGACGCGCTCGCGCGTCTGCAACTGCGCGGTGAGCTGGATGCGTTCGTCGGTCAGACCCTGGGCGGCGCGACGAAGTCATCGACGCGCAAGCCATGACCGCAGCGACGGAATCCGCCAAGAACGCCCAGGCGCAGACAATGTCCCGGTGGTGGTGTGCCGGCGCCGTCGTCCTGATCTGCCTGATGCTGGTGCTCGCGGCGCTGGCCGGCGCGGTGCGCGAACTCGACGTGCCTTTGCTCGACACGTTTGCCGAGGGTACCGATTGGGGGCTGCTGATCCTCAATGCAGTGCCGGCTGCGCTGTTGAGCATGTTGCTGCTCGCCGCGACCCGGCGGCCCGTGCTTTCGATCTGGTTCGGCGCGCTAGCGCTTGCGCTGCTGTACGCAATCAGCGGGCTCAAATATGCGCAGCTCGCGACGCCATTGCTACCCGCCGATTTCCAGATGATCGGGCAAATCGGCGCGGGTGGCGAGTTGCTCGCACGTTACCTGCCGAAGGACGGCTCGACCGTGCTGCGCTGGCTACTGGTGTTGCTCGCGACGGCGCTGGTCTTGTTCGAGTCGCCGTGGCCGTCTCTGCGCGGATGGTGGAGGGCGGCTTCTGCCGCGCTCGCCGTGGTGGTATTCGCAACGCTGGTGATGGGGAGCGCGCCATGGCCTTCGCTGTATTCACGCGAGCGTCTCGATTTCGAGCCGTGGTCACCGGTCCACAGCGCGCGCGCCGGGGGTCTCATTGCCAGCCTGCTGCGTTATCACTGGGAGTTTTCCGCCGCCCCGGCGCCGCCTGATCGGGCCGCCGCAAAGGCGTTGCTCGCAAGCCATGAAGGATCGGCGAACACGGGGCAAACCCGACCGGCTGCCGGCGATGCTTCTTTGCCTCCCGATATCGTGGTGCTGCAAAGCGAGTCGTTTTTCGATCCGGCGCGCCTGCGCGGCATCGACCCGAGCCAGGTGATTCCGAACTTTCGCCGTCTGGCCGGGCACGCGGAGCACGGCGACTTGTGGGTGCCCACCTACGGCGGCGGCACCATCCGCACCGAATTCGAAGTGCTGACCGGCATCGCCCTGCGTTATTTTCCCGATGTGCAATATCCGTATTTCGACCTCACGCATCAGCCGCTGCCGAGCCTCGTGCGCGCGCTTGCGGCCGCTGGTTACCGCACGCTGGCGGTGCATCCCAACGATCCGTCATTCTGGAATCGCGCCAGCGCGTTTCGCGCAATGGGTTTCGCCAGGTTCGACAGTCTGAGGGACTTCAAATCGGTGCGTCGCAGCGGTTACTACGTCAGCGACGCGACGCTGGTCGACTTCATGCTCGCGCACCTGGACCGGGATGGACCGCCACAGTTCCTGTTCGCTATCAGCATGGAAAGCCATGGCCCGTACAACGCCAGTCCCGGCATCGATACCCGGCGACGCGATACCGAACTGACGACCCCGGGCCTGTCGCGTGCGGCGCGCCGTGAAATGCAGGATTACCTTTACCATCTGGCCGACGCCGATCGCGCGCTCGGGCGTCTTGCCGCTGCGCTCATGGCGCGCAAGCGCCGCACGCTGCTGGTATTCTACGGCGATCACCTGCCCGGTCTGACCGAAGTCTACGACAAGGCCGGTTTCGACAACGGTCTTGCGGCAACCGCGCAACCGGTGCCGTATCTGTTGTTCGATACCGCGGCGGCGACCCCGAAGCGGGTCGACAGCGCCGCGTTTTTTCTGCCCGGTCAGGTGCTCGCCGCGGCCGGCCTCTCCGACCGCTACTTCACGTTGACCGAGGCGATTCGCGCCGATACCAAGGTCGGTCCGGGCTTCGCGCCCGCCGACGACAGCCAGGTGGCGGCGGCCATGCAGCTCCGTCAGCGCGGCGAATTGTTCCCCCGCGCGAAATCCGCAACGACAGGTTCGCCGCTGGCAGCGTCAGCCCATTGAACGTGGCCGGGTCACGCCCGCGCAATCGTCGATGCGCTGTGACTTCCGACACTGCGCCTGCCTGAGCAAATCGCCTAGTGTCGGAGCGCCTCGGTGCCACCCAAGCGCATATCATGGACGCATCATGATGGAACCGATTCGAAATCTGACCTTGTTGTGCGGCTTGTTCGAGCTGGCTCTGCTGTCCGCCTGCGGGCACGATGCGTCCGACCGATCCGTCTTCAGCCTGCTCGACGTGCATGACACGTCGGTTACCATTCATGCGACAGGAGTGCCGGACGCCACCGTGGGCGCGGCGGGCAACCTTCGCGTCGGTGACACCGGCGTTGCGGCATCGGAATCCCAACGCGCGCAATTGAGCATGTACTTCGTGCAAGCCCAGGCCTTGCAGCACGACGGCCTTGCAGTCGGCAAAGCCGGTGCGAAAACGGCGATGCGTGCAATCGGCAGCGTCGTCTCGGGCCTGGCCCACGGCGATTCCGACCGCGTCGCGCCGGCAGTTGATGCCGAGGCCGAGAAGATTGAAGCGAGCGTCGATCGCCTTTGCACCGATCTTCATGCGCTCAAAGCCACGCAGGACAAACTCGCCGCAACGATGGCGTCGTTCAAGCCCTACGCACTGATCGATTCCGCGCGCATGGGGAATTGTCGCTAGACAGAATCTGCCGACGCTTCCCGGACCTGCGATTGCGTTCGCCCGAGGTAACCCCAGAAGTGCAAACTCGAAGGATCGGAGACGGTTCTAGGCGGCCGTGGCCGTCCCGCTGTCTCCTACATACCGGTATTGTCCGGGTGGAAGATAGAGTGGATAAAGCAGGGATTCCTCGACCCGCAGCGCTTTGCTGAAAAAGCTCGCGATCCGAACCACTTCGCCGACGAAACGGCGACGGTGTTCGCGATCCCACGGCGCACCGAGATATTCATTCAGAATGGCCTCGATAGAGAGCGCGTGGCGTTCCACTTCGGCGTGAATCGATCTGAACTGCGTTGTCGCCACCGGATCGTTTTCCAGTGCCCATCGAAGATACGGATAGAACTGCACGCTCTTGGTGAGCCCGATGCGCCGGAATGACGCTGCGAAAGTGTGAAGGCCGACGATCTGCGCCTCCTCGTCATGGTCGCGACATGCGTCGAGCACCGCGCGCATCTGACCGCACGCTGCGGCGTTTTCTCCTGAAAGCTCATCGACCAGTCGAGGTCGGAAGCGCGCCCAAGACCGACTGGCATCTCCGCCACGATCCGTTGCGCGGCGCATCCGGCGATCGCGTTTGCGCCCGAAGATATCGGCAAGAATGCGCGACATGTCCCTTCCAAAGGCCAGCGCCAGGCCGGCATCTGGGCAGACATTGTAACGCGATTCCGTGATGTTGTTTGCGCCGCCGACACATCGTCAAGCCTGACG
>JBAVZT010000331.1:0-3114 GCA_049588955.1 Rhodanobacteraceae bacterium
CCCTGACATCGTGTGCGCCATTGATAACTGCGCGGCAAACACGCCGCCAGCCAGCATCACCCACGCCAGCAGCGTGAGCGCCAGCATCGTGCGGAACATTTTCGAGCGTGGGCGAAACCAGCGACGCATGCAATCAGAGTACCCCGGATCAACGATCGTCGTCGAGGTCCGCGATGAGTGCCGATCGGACCTGATCGTCAATCGGTGCCAGTGCCTGGTGGCGTGGATGATCGATGCGTGCGGACAGCCCGGCGCCGGACTTGAGATCGGCGATCATCGCCGGCGAGTTCGAAGTGCAGGAAATGCACGGCCGAGGTTTCTCGTCGTCGCCGCGATCGAGGTCCTCATCGGCGATCGCGACAACAGGCGAGTGACCGCCGGCGATCTTTCGACTCGATGCTCGAGGCTGCCCATCGTACGCCCGCTTCGCTGAGACGCTCCAGCTTGAGACGATAGCTAGAGACTATCGTCTCAATCTAAATAATGAATTTCCATCAATGGCCCAGGTGCCGTAGTTTTGTGCAGGTGACCGCGCCAGCGCGGCATGATTGGTGTTCCCCCATCGCGCGGAGAATGGCCCTGAATAACGCATGCAGAACCTCGAAGGGCGATGCCGGCGATCTGTGGCAGATAATATGGCTCTCCCGCCGGGCCGATGACGGCATGGGCTGAGTGTTCATCACGCCGCTGACGCCTCATTGAATACCATCGGCAAGACCGATTTCACGCAGCGCTACTCGGATTCCAAAGCGGACCGACTTGTTCGATCCAATCGATCAGAGGTGGATAACTCATGACAACCGACACGAAGTGCCCGTTCAATCACGCCGCCGGCGGTGGAACCACGAACCGCGACTGGTGGCCCAAACAACTGCGGCTGGATCTCCTGCAGCAGCATTCCTCGAAGTCCAACCCGTTGGCCGGTGACTTCAATTACGCCAAGGCGTTCAAGAGCCTCGATCTGAAGGCGTTGAAGAAGGATCTTGCCGCATTGATGACCGATTCGCAGGACTGGTGGCCGGCGGATTTCGGTCACTACGGGCCGTTGTTCATACGCATGGCCTGGCACAGTGCCGGCACGTACCGCATCGGCGATGGTCGCGGTGGCGGCGGCCGCGGGCAACAGCGCTTCGCGCCGCTCAACAGCTGGCCGGACAATGTCAGCCTGGACAAGGCGCGCCGCCTGCTGTGGCCGATCAAGCAGAAGTACGGCCAGAAGATTTCCTGGGCCGACCTGATGATTCTCGCCGGCAATGTCGCGCTGGAAACGATGGGTTTCAAGACGTTCGGTTTTGCCGGCGGGCGCGAGGATGTGTGGGAGCCGGATCAGGACGTCTACTGGGGCAACGAGACCACATGGCTGGGCGGAGACGTGCGTTACGCCAAGGGCGAGCCCGGCGACGACGAAGGCGAGATCGTCGCTGACGCGGACCTTCATGGTCACGAGCACGACCGCACCGAACCGGCCGGACGCAATCTCGAGAACCCGCTGGGCGCGGTGCAGATGGGCCTGATCTACGTCAACCCGGAAGGTCCGGAAGGCAAGCCCGATCCGGTCGCTGCGGCCCACGACATCCGCGAGACTTTCGCTCGCATGGCGATGAACGACGAGGAAACCGTCGCACTGATCGCCGGTGGCCACACCTTCGGCAAGACCCACGGCGCGGGTCCCGCCGACAACGTGGGACGTGAACCCGAGGCGGGGGACCTCGAAGAGCAGGGTCTGGGTTGGAAAAGCAGCTTCGGTACCGGCAAGGGCGGCGACGCGATCACCAGCGGCCTCGAAGTCACCTGGACCACCACACCCACACGGTGGGGCCACGATTACTTCGAGCACCTGTTCGGCTACGAATGGGAACTGACCAAGAGTCCCGCCGGCGCGAACCAGTGGAGGCCGAAGAATGGCGCCGGCGCCGGCACCGTTCCAGACGCCCACGATCCGTCGAAGCGCCGCGCACCGACCATGCTGACCACCGATCTCTCGTTGCGGATGGACCCGGCCTACGAAAAGATTTCACGGCGCTTCCACCAGCATCCGGATCAGCTGGCGGACGCCTTCGCGCGGGCGTGGTTCAAGCTGACACACCGCGACATGGGCCCGCTCGCACGTTACCTCGGTCCGGAGGTTCCTGCCGAAGAGCTGATCTGGCAGGACCCGATTCCGGCAGTCGACCACCCGTTGATCGACGACAAGGACATCGCCTCCCTCAAGGAGAAGGTACTTGCCTCGGGCCTGTCCGTCTCGCAACTGGTATCGACCGCCTGGGCGTCGGCGTCCACCTTCCGTGGCTCGGACAAGCGTGGCGGGGCGAATGGCGCCCGCATCCGGCTGTCACCACAGAAGGACTGGGCGGCCAACTCGCCGGAGCAACTGGCGAAGGTCCTGAAGAAACTCGAAGGCATCCAGCGCGACTTCAACGGCGCCCAGTCCGACGGCAAGAAGGTCTCGCTCGCCGACCTGATCGTGCTGGCTGGTTGCGCCGGGGTCGAGCAGGCGGCAAAAAATGCCGGTCATGCCGTCACGGTTCCGTTTGCGCCGGGGCGTGCGGATGCGTCGCAGGAACAGACCGACGTGGAAGCGTTCGCCCCGCTCGAACCGATCGCCGACGGCTTCCGCAACTACCTCAAGGGAAAGTACCGCGTACCGGCCGAGGCCCTGCTGATCGACAAGGCGCAACTGCTGACCTTGACCGGGCCGGAAATGACCGTGCTGATTGGCGGCATGCGCGTGCTGAATACCAACTTCGGCCAGACCCGGCACGGCGTCTTTACCACGCGCCCGGAGGCATTGACCAACGACTTCTTCGTGAACCTGCTCGACATGGGCACGGAATGGAAGGCGACATCGGACGCCAAGGACGCGTTCGAAGGGCACGATCGCAAAACCGGAAGACTCAAGTGGACCGGCAGCCGTGTCGATCTCATCTTCGGTTCGAACTCCCAGCTCAGGGCCCTGGCGGAAGTCTATGCAAGCTCGGACGCGCAGGAGAAGTTTGTCCAGGACTTCGTTGCGGCGTGGAACAAGGTGATGAACCTGGATCGCTTCGATCTTGCATGATGATGAGGCCTGATTGTTGAAGCTTTCATGCAGGGCGACCTCGGCCTGACATCGGG
>JBAVZT010000332.1:0-2687 GCA_049588955.1 Rhodanobacteraceae bacterium
CGATGGCGCACGCAACGGCGCAGGCTGCGCTGGTAGAAGCCCTGCGTCGCACTGAACGCGCGCTCGCTGACACGGTACACGCGGCCGTGCTTCTGCTCGTGCTCTGAGCGAAGCATCCGGCTGCACAGCATCGGCGTCAGGCTGAGCGACACGAACCCCGAGACCAGCACGGCAGCCACGATCGTGATGGCGAACTCGTTGAGCAGGCGGCCGATGATGCCGCCCATGAACAGGACCGGGATGAATACCGCGGCGAGCGAAAGCGTCATCGACACGATCGTGAATCCGATTTCGCGCGATCCGTCCAGCGTCGCGGTAAGGCGATCCTTGCCCATCTCGCGATGGCGCGCGACGTTTTCCAGCATGACGATTGCGTCGTCCACGACGAAACCAACCGAAAGCGTCAACGCCATCAGCGACAGGTTGTCGAGACTGAAGCCCATCGCGTACATCACCGCGAACGTGCCGACGATCGACATCGGCAACGCCAGCGACGGGATGATCGTCGCCGACAGGGTGCGCAGGAACACGAAGATCACCATGATGACGAGGCCGAGCGCAAGCAGGAGACTGAATTTCACGTCGGTGACCGATTCGCGGATGTTCTCGGAACGATCGTGGGTGACGGTGAAATCCGCGCCGGCCGGCAGGATCTTCTTGAAGGTGGGCAGGGTCGCGCGGATGTCGTTGACGACCTTGATCGTATTGGTGCCCGGCTGCTTCTGGATGGCGAGCACGACACAGGGTTGGCCGTTGATCGTCGCCGCGCGCTTGTCGTCCTGCACGCCGTCGTACACGCGGCCGATGTCCTTGAGCCTGACCGGCGCGCCGTTGCGGTAGGTCACGATCAGGTTGCGGAATGTCGCAGCCTGCTTGAGTTGCCCGTCGACCATCACGTTGTAGATGCGGTCCGGGCCGTACAGCGTGCCGGTTGGAAGGTTCACGTTGCCGGCAGCCGCTGCAGTCGCCACTTCGTCGATGCCGATGCCGCGCCCCGCCATCGCATCGGGATCGAGATCGATGCGCACCGCGTACTTCTGCGATCCGTACACGTTGACCTGGGCAACGCCGCTGACCATCGAAATGCGCTGCGCGAGCACATTCTCGGCGTACTCGTCGACGGTGGTCATCGGCAGTTTGGTCGATGTGAACGCGATGTAGATGACCGGCGAGTCCGCGGGATTCACCTTGCGGAAGGTGGGCGGAGTCGTCATCTGCGGCGGCAACTGGCGCAGCGCCGAGGAGATCGCGGCCTGCACGTCCTGCGCCGCCGCATCGATGTTGCGGTTGAGTGCGAACTGCAACGTGATCGAGGTCGAACCGAGCGAACTGGTCGACGTCATCGAATCGATCGAGGGGATCGTCGAGAACTGCTTCTCCAGGGGCGTGGCCACCGCCGACGCCATGGTTTCGGGGGAAGCGCCGGGCAGGCTTGCCGAGACGGAAATCGTCGGGAAATCGACATTCGGCAGATCGGCAACCGGCAACAGCCGATAGCCGACGATGCCGAACACGAGAATGCCGATCATGACCAGCGTGGTCATCACCGGCCGCTTGACGAACACCGCGGAAACGTTCACGACCCCGGTTCCGTCACCTGCACGAGCGCACCATCCTCGACGCGTGACTGGCCGTCGAGAACGACCGTCTCGCCCGCTTTCAAGCCATCACCGATCACGGCATTTCCATTGCTGCTGCGGACAATGGCGACCTTGCGCTGTTCGGCGTGGTTATCCGCCTTGACGACGAACACATAGGCGCCGTCGGGACCGTGTTGCACTGCCTGATCCGGGATGACGATGGCAGCGGCATCGTGGCCAATGGTCAGACGCACGTCGACCAGCTGCCCGGGCCACAATTCGCGTGCGGCGTTGGCGAACTCGGCGCGCAGCTTGATCGTGCCGGTGCTCGAATCGACCGCGTTGTCGACAAACGCGACCTTGCCATCGAGTGGGCGCTCGATGCCCTGGATGCGGGCGCGTGCGGGCAGCGCGCGCGCGCGCTGCGCGAGCAGCACACGCCCGAGCAGATCCCCCGGTATCGAGAAACCGACATAGATCGGCTCGATCTGGTTGATCACGAGCAGTGGCTGCGTATCGTTGGCTTTCACCAGATTGCCGGCCTGCACGAGAATGCGTCCGGCGCGGCCCGCAATCGGCGAGCGGATCTCGGTGTAGCCAAGCGCGACCTTGGCGGCCGCGACATTCGCCTGGTCCACCTTGACCGTCGCCGTCGCCATCTCGGCGTTGGTGCGGTATTGCTCCATCTGATCCTTCGAGATGTAGCCCTTGCGCGCAACCGGTGCGTAACGTCGCAGCTGCGCATGCGCCTGGTCGCGCGCGGCCTCGTCGCGGGCAAGTGTCGCCTCCGCCTGGCGCAATGCCGCCTCGGCCGGGCGCGGATCGATACGGAACAACAGCTGGCCTTCGGACGTGTCGTCGCCATCCCCGACCAGGCTTTCGATCAATTGTCCATCGATCATCGACTTGACGTCGACGCTCCTGATCGGCTCGACGCTGCCGATCGCGCTGATCTGTACGGGCACGTCGCGCCTGACCGCCTTGACCACGGTAACCGGCGGTGGTGGCGACGGCGGTGGCGCCCGGTCGCGGCCGCAGGCGGCGATCGCAACGCCGAGCGCCACGACAATCCATCGAATGTGCCGGAAACTACGCCGCATGCAGACG
>JBAVZT010000333.1:0-2212 GCA_049588955.1 Rhodanobacteraceae bacterium
CGGCCGGGACCCGGTGGTCCGCTTATTGCGCGCGTGCCTCTCCATTCGCCTGATGCCGTTGCCGGCAGCAGGCAACAAGGCATCAGCGAATCGGGGGTATGATTACTTTCATGAGCGCGGAACCCAAGCTTTCCACCATCGGCCAGATTGCCGTGACCGTCAGCGACGTAAGCGCCGCTCTGCCTTTCTACCGCGATGCATTGGGTTTGAAATTTCTGTTCAGTGCCGGACCAGACCTTGCCTTTCTCGATGCCGGTGGCGTACGCCTGATGCTCAGCACTCCGCAGGGCGCCGGCAGCGTCGGTAACAACTCGATTCTCTATTTCAAGGTCTCCGACATTCTTGCCGTGCATGCGGCCATCGTCGAACGTGGTGCCGTCAGCGAGCGCGCGCCGCAGCTCGCGGCAAGGCTCCCAGATCATGAGCTGTGGACCGGATTTCTACGCGATCCCGACGGCAATCTGGTGGGCCTCATGGAAGAGCGTCGATAGTGCCGCCTGCGCATAAACACTCATGCGAGCGACGGTCAGGAGCCGCCGCCCGCCGATATGCACCGACAGGCCCGGCAATGCACGGCTGCGCGGCAAGGGATTCGGCTCGGAATCGACCGCAATCAGGAATTGCCGATCGTTTTCGGCAGCGAACGAGTTGCTTGCGAACCTTTCGGCACGCCGGGACGGCAATTTGCCGAGCGAGTCTCATCCCGCGTAGTGGCGCTTTCATCCTGCTCGCCATCGCATTGCTGTCGCCGCGCCCAGGGTTTGCGGTGGATGCTTCGCATACGCCCTTTCAACAGGCTCAAGCGTTGTATGGCGCGGAGAAGTTCGTCGACGCGGTGCCGATCCTGCGAGCTGTTGTCAAGGCCGATCCGGCCAACGGCCAGGCCTGGCTGATGCTGGCGTCCTCGCAACGTCGTTTGTCGCACGTGACGCAAGCCGAGGCTGCCTACAGCCGTGCTCTGGCCATCGATGCGGTAGCCCGCCCTGCGACGCAAGGTTTGTTTCTGCTCCTCGCCGATGCAGGCCGTGCCGACGAAGCCTACCCGTGGTTCGAGAAGATGCGCACCCTTCGCATCGAGGATCTGAGTGGCTTGGCGTCGCAGCCCGAAGTCATCAGGTTGCGTGGCGATTCCCGCTACAGGATTCTATTTGCGGACAAGATCCGCTACGAACCGCCATTTGTCGAAGACGCGACGATCATCCACGAGTGGCGCGGCGAACACCCGGGCGACGAATTCGGCTGGATCGCGCGGGCCGTCGGCGATGTCGATCACGATGGCGTTTCCGATGCGGTCGTATCGGCGCCCGCGCATCCGCCACAGGGTAACGGTACCGGCAGCATTTACCTGTACTCGTCGAAAACCGGAATACTGCTGTGGAAGCACCGGGGCGCCCATGGCGACCTGTTGGGCAACGGCGTGGAAGCCGCCGGGGATGTGAACCGCGACGGCATCCCGGATGTCATCGCGGGCGCCCCGGGCGTCGCCAAGGCCTATGTGCTGTCCGGCAAGGACGGCGCCGTGCTGTTTCGTCTCAGCGGCGAGCGCGGCGATGAAGGGTTTGGGACCAAGGCCACGGGTATCGGGGATTTCAACGCGGACGGATATCCGGAAATGGCCGTAAGTGCCCCTTCACCGGCAGACACAACCCCGGGCGCGCCCGATTACCCCGGCTTCGTCTACGTGTATTCCGGCAAGGATGGCACGCGCTTATGGCGCCTCGCGGGCGACGGCCCGGGTGCGCAGATGGGCAGCGCGTTGAGCGGTGGCGACGGATTGCTGATCGTCGGCGCCGGTGGCGCCGGCCCGAAACACAGAGGAAAAATCTATGTGTACGACAAGCTTGGGGGCCCGCCAAAGTTTGTCGAGACAGCGGATGACACGGGTCGCGCACTCGGCGCGATGTTCGTGTCGGTAGCGGGGGACATGAACCGGGACGGCGTGCCGGATATCTATGCGGCGGATTGGGCCAACGCCGCGAACGGCCGATCCTCAGGTCGGGTGTACGTGTATTCCGGCAAGGATGGCAGCAAGGTGATTACGCTGGATGGCCGGAGCGCCGGTGAGGGTTTCGGGACCTGCGCGGCCAAGACCGGCGATGTCAACGGGGACGGCATCGCGGATCTTGTCGTGGGTTCGTGGCAATACGCGGCTGCGGCCTGGTCGGGTGGCCGCGTGGCCGTCTTTTCCGGCAAGGACGGGTCGGTGTTGCAG
>JBAVZT010000334.1:0-3355 GCA_049588955.1 Rhodanobacteraceae bacterium
AGCACACCATCGGCGGGTGCAGGTACTTCGAGCATCACCTTGTCGGTCTCCAGATCGACCTGGTTTTCGTCGCGCTTGACGGCATCGCCTGGCTGCTTGTGCCAGCCCGCGATCGTTGCATCGGAAACCGACTCGGGCAGGACCGGAACCTTGACTTCGATGGACATGGAGAAATCCTGGATCGGAAGATGGAAGGTGTCGTGACAACCGCAATTCATCGGGTTTGCGGCGACGCTCGTCGTAACGCTTGCGCGCGCCATGCCCGGGAACCTTCAGGACCGGGCGTAATTCCCGCGCTGGCGCGCACGGCCCCAAAACGGCAAGTTTAGAGCTTCCCTGACTTGGGCGTCGAATCACTCCGCTGCAAAGTCGAGGGTCAGCGGCTTCATGAGCGCCTGCTTGACCAGCGCTTTCTGCTCCGCGACATGGGTGTTGAAATGTCCGCACGCGGGCGCCGGCGAGCGTATGCGGCCGGCATAGCCAAGCGCGCGCTTGCCGAGAATCCTGCGCAGATGATGCTGGATCTGGTACCAGGCGCCCTGGTTCATCGGTTCTTCCTGACACCACACAAGTTCGTGCGCCGCCGGGTATCTGCCCAGTTCCGCTTTCGCTTCCTTGCGCGGGAATGGATAGAGCTGCTCGACGCGCACGATGGCCACATCGGCAATGTCCTGGTTGCCGGCGTAGGCGACGAGATCGTAGTACACCTTGCCCGAGCACAGCACGACCCGGCGCACCTTTTTCGCAACCCTTGCGGTGCTGTCGGCGATTACGAGCTGAAAATCGCCGCCCGACAGGTCATCCAGGCTCGATACCGCCAGTTTGTGTCGCAGCAGGGATTTCGGCGTCATCACAATCAGCGGCTTGCGGCAATCACGCAGCATCTGCCGGCGCAGCAGATGAAACATCTGCGCCGGCGTCGTCGGTACGCACACTTGCATGTTGTCGAGGGCGCACAGCTGCAGATAGCGTTCCAGGCGTGCCGAGCTGTGCTCCGGACCCTGACCTTCGTAACCGTGCGGCAACAGCAGCACCAGATCGCACAGGCGGTTCCACTTGGCCTCGCCGGAGGAGATGAACTGATCGATCACGACCTGCGCGCCGTTGGCAAAATCGCCAAACTGTGCTTCCCATATGACCAGGGTATGCGGGTCGGCCGTGCTGTAGCCATACTCGAATGCGAGCACCGCCTCCTCGCTGAGCAGCGAATCCACAATTGCGACATCGGCGCCCGAGCGGATATGAGCGAGCGGGATGAAGTCGCCGCCGCTGTCCTGATCGTGCAGTACCGCGTGACGATGAAAAAAGGTGCCGCGTGGGGTGTCCTGTCCGACCAGGCGCAGGTTGTATCCATCCTCGACCAGCGTCGCATAGGCGAGATTCTCCGCAAACCCCCAGTCCATCGGCTGCTTGCCGGCGGCCATCTTCGCGCGTTCCTCGTAAATCTTGGCGACCCGCGACTGCAAGGTGATGCCGGTCGGCAGATCGAGCAACATACGGCTGAGCTTTGCCAGCCGGGTTTTCGGGACACTGGTCTTGACTGCCTGATCGAGCGGGGCAGCCAGATGATCCGACCAGTCCGCCGCGAAATCGTCGTGGAACGCCGGATCGATGCCGGAAAGCGGGGTGCGGGCATCGAGTTGGGCGCGATAGTCGTCAACCATCGCGCTGGCCTCGTCTTCGCCGATCGAGCCTTCGGCAACGAGTGCCTTCGCGTACAGCTCGCGTGGTGTCGGATGCTCGCGCACTATCTGGTACATGAGCGGCTGCGTGGCTGCCGGCTCGTCGGCTTCGTTGTGCCCGTGGCGGCGATAGCAGACCAGATCGATGACCACGTCGTGGCGGAACTTCTGGCGGAAGTCGAAGGCCAGTCGCGTCACGAACAGCACCGCTTCGGGATCGTCGCCGTTGACGTGAAACACCGGCGCGTTGACCATCTTGGCGACGTCGGTGCAATACAGCGTCGATCGCGCATCGTGCGGATTGGAAACGGTAAAACCGATTTGATTGTTGATTACGACGTGGACGGTCCCGCCGACGCAGAATCCGCGCGCCTGCGACATGTTGAACAGTTCCATCACGACGCCCTGTCCCGCGAACGCGGCATCGCCGTGGATCAGCACCGGGACCACGTGTTCGCGATTGCCGTCGTGGCGGCGAGTCTGGCGCGCGCGCACCGAGCCGGCGACGACCGGATCGACGATTTCCAGGTGCGAGGGATTGAATGCAAGCGCGACATGCACCGTATGCCCGGGAGTCTGGACGTTGGCGCTGAACCCGAGGTGGTACTTGACGTCGCCCGAATGCGCCGGATCGTCGCCGTCGCGTTGGTAATTGCCTTCGAACTCGGCGAACAGGTCCTGAGGCGGCTTGCCGAGTATGTTCACCAGCACGTTGAGACGCCCGCGGTGCGCCATGCCGATGACCATGTCGTTCAAACCATCGACGCCGCCGCGACGGACCAGCTCGTCGACCAGCGGAATCAGGCTGTCGCCGCCTTCGAGCGAGAAGCGCTTCTGTCCGACGTACTTTGTGTGCAGATACCGTTCGAGCCCGTCCGCCTGGGTCAGCTTTTCGAGGATGCGTCTTTTTTCCTCGACGCCGAACCCGAACTGACCGCCCGCCCGCTCGAGTTGCTCGTGCACCCAGCGCCGTTGCTCGGCGTCGGAGATGTGCATGAACTCGGCGCCGATGCTGCTGGCGTAGGTTGCCTGCAACAGCGCGACCAGATCCTTCAGTTTGAGTCGCTGCGGACCGGACAGCGATCCGGTGCCGAATTCGACATCCATGTCGGCTGATGTGAGGCCGTGGAAGGCCGGGTCGAGGTCCGGCGCAGTGGGGCGCGGCAGGAGTCCGATCGTACGCAGTTCGTCCGGCGTGAAACTGTGTGCCAGATCGAGCGGATCGAGCCGCGCGGCCAGATGTCCGCGCGAGCGGTACGCCGTGACGAGCTTGAGCACGCCGGCCTGCTTGTGCGATTGCACGTCATCCAGAGGTGCAGCGAATGCCCGGGCGTGGCCATTGTGGCGCTGCGCCGATTCGATGCGCGCGATTGCATCCGAATGCGGAATCTCATTGGCCGCCCGGCCCCGCAGGCCGTCGAAATAGGCCCGCCATTCGGGCGACACCGACTCGGCGTCGCGCAGCCAGCATTCGTACAGGCCTTCGATGAAGGCAGCGCTGCCGCCGCCGAGCTCGGACGAAGCCCGGAACTGTTCGAGAAGATTCGCGCTCACGCAAGGACACCGGAAAGTCAGGGGCGGCGCAATGCGTCCGGGAAAGGCGTTCCGGACGTATTCGCGCCGCAAACGCCTATTATAGCGGGCAATTTGCGGCGTTGCGGCAACGCAGCATG
>JBAVZT010000335.1:0-5578 GCA_049588955.1 Rhodanobacteraceae bacterium
CATGCTGCCCGAGCCATTCGCGCTGCACCCGGAGACCACGGTCATCGACGCCATGCGTGAAGTGGTGTCGCGCCACTACCCTGTTTATCCGGTATGCGATTCGGAGCGTCGTCTGCTCGGCATCGTACGGGGGTCGGCGCTGTTCGAACAGCAGGCATTCGAAATCAGCGCGCAAGCCGGGGCAATGGTCGGCGTCGAAAAGGAGGAACGCCTGTCGACGCCATGGTCACGCAGCCTGCGCTTTCGCCAACCGTGGTTGCAGCTCAATCTGCTCACGGCTTTTGTCGCGGCATCAGTCGTCGGCGTGTATCAGGGAACAATCGACCGCATTGTCCTGCTCGCGGTATTTCTGCCGGTCTTGTCGGGCCAGTGCAGCAACACCGGATGCCAGGCACTCGCGGTAACCCTGCGCGGCATGACTCTCGGGGAGCTCGATGGTTCGACGGCGCCGGCCTTGCTCTGGAAGGAAGCGCGGCTCGGCTTCGTCAATGGCGCACTGACCGGAATCCTGGCCGCCGCCGGCATGTATGTGCTGGCGAGTCGCGAGCAACAGCCGCGTGCCTTGTGGCTTGCCGTCATTACCTTCATTGCAATGACCGGCAGTTGCGCGATGTCCGGCCTGGCCGGTGCTGGCGTGCCGCTGGCGCTCAAGCGCGTCGGTGCCGACCCGGCGACTGCATCGAGCATTTTCCTCACCACTGCCACGGATGTGGTCAGCATGGGGTTGTTTCTGAGTCTTGCCGCGTGGTTGGTTGCCGGTTGAGGTGCGCGGACCGCCATCCCCGTTCCGACCCATCGAATTCGTCTCACGATACGCGAGTAGATGAGTTCCCGAAGCACGGCGTTCGCTAGTGGCGCAATCGGGTGCCCGCAGGGCTCAGGCGGTATACACTAGTCCGGTTCGGCACGCGCAAGTCAGAGCGCGTGTCGAGCGACCCTGTTGCCAGGTTCCGGAGGGATCGCTTGATGTACAGGCTCGCACTGTCACCGATCGGTTGCCTGTTGTCGATGCTCGTCGCCGCACCTGCCCTTGCGCAGTGGTCGGATGATCCCGCGAACAATCTCGTAATCGCGGATCGAAGCAACGAGCAGACCCAGCCGAAAATTGTGCCGACCTCCGACGGCGGCTTCTACATCAGTTGGTTCGACAACAGCACCGGCGGCTACGATGTCTATCTGCAACGTCTCGACGCTGCAGGCAACGAACAATTCCCGCATAACGGCATTCTGGTTGCCGATCGCGATTTCAGTTCGACTCAGGATTACGGGCTCGATATCGACGCGGACGGGAACGCGTTGCTGGCGTACCGATTGAACGACGGCAACGACGTCGCGCAGATCGTCGCGCAAAAAATTTCTCCGGATGGCAATCTATTGTGGACGCCCGCCGGTATCGTCGTATCCAACGACGCGGGTGGTGCGAACTCGCCGAAGATCGCGTCGACAGGCGATCGCACAGTCGGCGTGGCCTGGTCCGGCTCCGACGGCTCGCTGGTCGTGCAGAAACTCTCGGGTGCCGGCTCGGTGCTGTGGGGACCGAACGGAGTGGCTATCGTCCCCCCCAGCGGGTTCTTCTTTCTCGCCGACCTGCATGGCGATGCCGACGGCAATCTCATCGCCTCGTGGGGTGCGCAACTTTCCACGTTCGACCGTGAACTGTGGGCGCAAAAGCTCGCTGCCGCGGATGGCAGTCCCTCGTGGGGAAGCGATCCGGTGCAGGTTTTTGGTGGCACCAACGGCGCGCTTCAGTTCGGATATTTTCCACCATTCACGCCGGATGGCGCGGGTGGCGCGGTGTTCGTCTGGTACACGGTGGGTTCCAACGAAGGCATCGTTCGCGCGCAACACGTGATGGCCGACGGCAGCCAGGCGTTTGCTCAGAATGGCGTCTTCGCATCGACCGACGCCTCGCAAAACCACTTCGAACCGAGCGGCGCCTACGATGCGACCACCGGCGATATCTACGTGCTGTGGCGCGAAACCGATTTGATGACCCAGAGTCAGATCGGTGTCTATGCGCAACGCATCGACAGCGCCGGCGACCGTCAGTGGGGCGACGACGGTCAGGTGCTGGTGCCGCTCGGCTCGACCGATCAGTCACAGATGCGCGCCCTGCCCCGCGCCAACGGCTTTCTCGCCGCCTGGGTCAGCAACGATTCGCCCAACCCGATGCCGATCCATGTCGAAAGCATCAACGCCGACGGCAGCTACGCATTTCCAGGCGACATCGTCGACATCAAGACGGCCCCGACCGATACCTCGCGCTTGGTCGGCGCCGTCAGCGCCAACGGCTACGGGGCGTATACCTGGACTGACGCCGACGCGAACTTCAACGGCGACATCAAGGCACAGAACATCAACCTCGACGGCACCCTCGGCGTTCCGGACGACACCATCTTCGCCAACGGTTTCGAATGATCGTCGGCACGCCGCAAGCCTTGGTCGCCCTTTCTCCATCGCGAACCTGCGGGACCTGGCTGCAAACTTCGGGGCGGTAGCGGTGTGACGGTAGACGCCACGCTGTTCCAATGACAAACGCGTTGGTTGCGGAACGAGCAAATCGACAACTCTTCGGGCCGATCGTGTGACCAGGCGTTGACAAGCCTGTCCGACCTTTCCCCACCTTCTGGAGCCGCGCATGTCGCGGCTCTCGCGTTTTCAGCAGACGACGACGCAATGTCCTCGCCCGCTTCGCTCTCTCGTGTGGGTCTTCCACGACCAATGGAGAGAACGATGTTTTCCAGATCCAAGCTGCAGTCAATCGTCTGCACCTCTCGTATTTCGGAAGCCGAAGTCTTTTATCGTGATGTACCGGGGCTCAATTTGAAGGCCAGATCCGATGGTGCCCTGGTCTTCGATGTAGGCGGGGCCGACCTTCGAGTGTCCCCCGTGCCGTCTACCGCACCCACAGAGCACACCGTTTTGGGCTTCGCCGTACCCAACGTCTACGGTGTATTGGTGACTCCGGATGGCTCGCGAGTTGCGTGGTTCCGTGATCCTGACGGCAATCTCTTGTCCGTGGTCCAGTTCACGGGTGCGAAATAGAGCGAGCTAGCCGTTGGTTGTTCCCAAAGACTTCGCCGACCACGAGGAAATTTTCAATGGTCGCCGCACCCACATGCAGCATCATGCGCGCATTCGGTAGCCGCGCAATACCCGGTCAGCGCGAGAAATCTGGATGAGTCCGGTGGAAGCGATCGATCATCCATACTTTTCCTATCCTGCAACTTGCTCAACAATTAATTCAGGCCGCGCCGCGAAGCGGCGTTGCCTTGAGCAAGTTATTGGCCCCCAAGTGAAGCGTTGGAGCGAACTCCTGAAACGTGCAGCCGTGGATGACCGCTGCTTGATCTTCGCGATCACGACGAGCGCATAGCCTGAATGCGTAACGCACGTGGCATCGGGTGAGAAGCCGGTTTGCATTGCGCAAGCCTTCACTCCTGTACTACACCACCCCCTGCGCAATCATCGCATCCGCAACCTTGACGAAACCGCCAATGTTGGCTCCCTTCACGTAGTCGACATACCTGGTCTCGCCTGCGACGCCACCGTAGTGCTGACAGCGATCGTGGATCTCCTGCATGATGTCGCGCAGGAGCCGTTGCAGTTCGGGCTCCTTCCAGGTAATTCGGGCCGAGTTCTGACTCATTTCCAAGCCGGAGACGGCGACGCCGCCGGCGTTCGCGGCCTTGCCGGGCGCGAACAGGATCCTGGCCTTCTGAAACAGCTTCACCGCGTCCAGCGTGGAGGGCATGTTCGCGCCCTCGGCGACGGCGACAACGCCGTTTTTCAACATGACGTTGGCATCGTCCGCGCTGATTTCATTCTGGGTCGCACAGGGAAATGCCAATTCGCCCGGCACCGACCACGGTCGCTCGCCGGCGTGATATTCGGCGCCAAATTCCTTGGCGTATTCCTCGATCCGCCCGCGGCGTTTGTTCTTCAGATTCTTGACGAACGCCAATTTTTCGGTGGTGATGCCGTCCTTGTCGAAAATAAAGCCGTCGGAGTCGCTGAGCGTGACCGGCTTTCCGCCGAGGGCAAGAATCTTCTCCACCGCGTGCTGCGCGACATTGCCGGAACCGGAGACCAGGCAGACGCGACCGTCGATCACTTCGTTGACGCGCTTGAGCATGTTCTCCATGAAATACACCGCGCCGTAGCCGGTGGCTTCGATTCGGATCGGGCTGCCGCCGAACTCCATACCCTTGCCGGTGAGAACACCGACATAGCGGTTGGTAATGCGCTTGTACTGCCCGAACATGTAGCCGATCTCGCGGCCGCCGACTCCGATGTCGCCGGCCGGGATGTCCGTGTCTTCGCCGAGATGGCGGTACAGCTCGGACATGAACGACTGGCAAAAGCGCATGATCTCGGCGTCGGATTTGCCCTTGGGATCGAGGTTGGCGCCGCCCTTGGCGCCGCCCATTGGCAGGCCGGTGAGCGCGTTCTTGAAGGTCTGCTCGAAAGCCAGAAACTTCAGGACGCCCTGATTGACCGTCGGGTGAAAACGGATGCCGCCCTTGTAGGGACCGATCGCATTGTTGTTCTGGATCCGGTAGCCACGGTTGACGCGCACGTTGCCGTCATCGTCGTGCCAGCAGACCCGAAAGGAGATCACGCGGTCCGGTTCGGCCATGCGTTCGAGGATCTGGTGGTCGTTGTACTTTGGATGCTCGCGGACATGTTCGAGGACGCCCTCGGCAACTTCCTTGACTGCCTGGATGAATTCCGGCTGTCCCGGATTGCGTTTCTCCAGGCCCTCGACAAATTCCTGCAACGTGGGTACGTGATCGCGTGCCATGACTTGCCTCCCCGGCGCAACGCCGCTCGCCAAGGGTGGCGAACCGCATGAAAGATTGAACAGCTTGCAGACCCGCAGGGAATCACTCGGAGCGCAACAGATCAGGCCTCGGGTAATCGGGACTTGAATTCGACTCCCCGGAGACTGTCGTCGGCTTTATCGATTCCGGAACAATTAGGTGTTCCGGCCGACCCGTCGTCAAACAGCTGCGCCGCCCCGCTAGCGGAACAACCATACTACCGCGGCCTGCGCGCTGCCACGGAAATTTTCGCGGCACCGAGAAACCAGTCGTAACAAGCCGCTCGCTACCCATCGGTCTGCTGCGCAGCGATGTCGCGATCAATCCCAGGTATTTGCGTGCGGTCCGATCGTTCCGCGCTGCGGGCGAACGACGCAGAAGCGCTGGCCGCTCGGCGCCTGCATCACGGCCCAAGTCCCGACCGTTGCGATTCGCTTCGCGCCCAGCGCTTCGAGCCGGCGCACTTCAGCTTCGATATCGTCACTCTCGATATCGAGGTGCACGCGACTTTCGTGTTCGACGCGTTGCAGTTCGATCACCGGTTCGTCGTCATCGGTGACCAGCGGCACGTATTTGTCGGTGGCGGGCTGAGCGCCCTCCTTGACAGGACGGCCGAGTGCCTGCGTCCAGAAACGGACCGCTTCGGTCAGGTCGGCGGCCCGGCAGTCAATGATCAGACTGGAAAAGCGGCTCTTGTGCATGACGCGGTATCCTCTTTCAAACCGATTGCGAAACTCGCAGATTATCAGCGGCGC
>JBAVZT010000336.1:0-1938 GCA_049588955.1 Rhodanobacteraceae bacterium
AGCGGGTGACACCTGCGCAGGGTTAATCAGAGGGTCCTTAGCGCTGTATGTGCTTTCATCCATTTGCACAGTCTATTGACGGACTTGCAGAGCACCAGTGTGCGCGCCATCCGATAGATTTTGCCTATGGCAATAGCCCATCACGCTGGCTAAAGTTCTTGCCATACGCGCTGCCGACCGTCGGTTGCTGCTTGCATTGGCAAATACGAACCATTATCATTTGCGCCATGAACAAGCCTAGAAAGCCCATGATGCGTTTGCTGACCGCGACAGCGCTCTTTGCCCTGGTGGGGTTGGTGCAGACGGCCGACGTTCCGGTTTTCAACCTGGCAATCAAGAACCACCGGTTCGTGCCAACCCAGGTGAAGGTGCCTGCCGATACGCAATTCAAGGTGCTCGTGGCCAATCAGGACCCGACGCCGGAAGAATTCGAAAGCAGTGAATTCAATCGCGAAAAGATCGTGATGCCGAACAGCACGACCACGGTGTTCGTCGGCCCGCTCGATCGCGGACGCTACAAGTTCTTCGACGATTTTCATCAGGACACCGGCAACGGTGTGCTGATCGTGCAATGAGACCCTAGGAGCAGGCGATCATGCTGGGTGTTGTGCTGCTGGTGTTTCGCGAAGTGCTCGAGGCGGCGCTGATCGTCTCGATTGTCGCAGCGGCGACGCGTGGTGTCGGGCGTCGCGGCGCTTTCATCGGCGGCGGCATCGCATTCGGCGTGATCGGCGCAATCCTGGTCGCGCTGTTTGCCGGCGCAATCGCCGAATCGCTCAATGGATCCGGTCAGGAATTGTTCAATGCCGGGGTGCTGCTGGCGGCGGTGCTCATGATTGCCTGGCACGTGATCTGGATGTCGAGCCACGGGCGCGAACTCGCGCAACACATGCAGTCGGTCGGCAGTGCGGTGAAGGCCGGTTCGAGCTCGCTGATGATGTTGCTGGTCGTGGTTGCGCTGGCGGTGCTGCGCGAGGGTTCCGAAATCGTGCTGTTTCTCTACGGCATGGCTGCCGGCGGCGCCGGCGGTAGCGGCATGGTCGCAGGTATCGGCCTCGGTATCGCCGGCGGCGTGACGGTCGGTTTCGCATTGTATTTCGGTCTGCTGCGCATTCCGCTGCGGCATTTCTTCACGGTGACGAACTGGATGCTGGTATTGCTGGCCGCGGGGCTCGCTTCGACCGCTGCACGCTTCCTGGTCCAGGCCAACTGGCTGGCCGAATGGGGCAGCCGGATCTGGAATACCTCGGCGTTGTTGAGCAACGGTTCGGTCGTCGGCCAGGCACTTCACATATTGATCGGCTACGACGCGCACCCGGCCGGCATCCAGATCGTGTTTTATCTGGCAACCGTGAGCTTGCTGGTGGTCGGCATGCGCTTGAGCACGCGCGCGCCACGAGGGCGCCTCAATGCGACAGGGGCCGGCAGCAAGAGCGCGCCGCACGTCGCTACCTGATTCGATCTCCCGATGAGTTCACCCGGCCGCTGCCCGCGCAGCGACGCGCGGATGCTTGTGTCCGATTCACGCAATTCGTTCGCGCCACACCGGCAAGGAGTCAGTCAATGGCTTGTTCGATCAGGCTCGCCTTCACAAGCGGTGCGGTTCCTGCGCTGGTCGCCATCGGCACGCTCGTTGCCGGGTTCGGCATCGCGCGACCAGCGGACGCCGGTCCGGCGGAGAGCGTCTATACCCCGATCGTCGATTACCGCGAGTGGGAACTGGAACTCAAGAGCGGCGTGCAGGACTGGGGTGATCGAGAGCGCGGTGAAAATGCGTACAAGATCGATGTCGGCTACGGCGTTGCGCCACGCTGGTTCACTGAACTTGTTGCGGAGTACACCCGAACGCCCGGAACCGCCGGGCGCGTTGAAGAGTACGAATGGGAAAACATCATCCAGATGACCGAGCACGGCGAGCACTGGCTGGATGCCGGCGTC
>JBAVZT010000337.1:0-1829 GCA_049588955.1 Rhodanobacteraceae bacterium
AGGAGATAGCCACCGATCGGCACGGTGAAGCAGGCGGGCGCGATGAGGTAGAGCAGCACGCGCTTGTTGATCTTCGGCCACGCGTCGGGAAACATCACCAAGGCGGCGGCGGTTTCGAGAATCAACGCGGTCACCACCGTCGCCACCGGTCCGATCAGCAAGCTCAGCGGCGGCGCCATCAGCATCGCGCCGCCGAAGCCGGTCACCCCGCGCATCAGGCCGGCAAGCGTCACCACCACAACGACGGCAACCTCGGTCAAGTCCATGGAGACACCGGCCGCTGCTGCGACGCGCTCACACAGGCCGGTTGCGTCATTGCGCCGTTTCCTTCGCGCGGCTGCGCGCCTGCTTGTAATGAAACGATTTGATGTCCGGGCGCAAAGCAATTTCCTTAATCAGGGTGAGCAACGGCGTTGAAGCGAGCGGATACTCTGTCTTGATCGGCCCGGCCGCCTTCAGCGCGTTATATTCGCTGTCCGAATAAAACGCCGCCAGCAGCAAATCGTCGTCGGATTGGAACGGTCCGCGCTGGCGCCTAATGCGCTTGATGCCCGGCTCGAGCAGGTCGCCGGGCCGCGCCTTGACCGGTTCGGCGCCGTTGCTGATGCGGTCGAAGATGTTGGGTGCGATGGGTCCTGCGATCTCGCCGTAATGGCCGAGGACGTATTTGCGCACCTCGTCGGGCACGGTGCCGTAGCGCTCCTTGCCCATCACGTTGAGCACCGCCTGGGTGATGACGAATTGCGCGAAGGGGCTGACGATGATTGGATAGCCAAGGTCGCAGCGCACACGCGCCGCTTCTTCCAGGATCTCGGGCAATTTATGCTCGATGCCGATCGTCTTGAGCTGCGACTTTAGGTTGGAGATCATGCCGCCGGGCATCTGGTGTTCGTAGTGAAACGAATCGTGCTCGACGATCTGTCCCAGCGGCTTGCCCTCGCGCCCCGCGATATAACGCAGTCGCTCGGCCACGCGCTCGACCAGCTTGAGATCGATGCCGGTCTCATAGCCGTGCCGCGCGATATTGTGGACGAAGGTTTCGGTGGCGGGATGCGAGGCGCCGTTGGCGAGCGTGGAGGTCGCGGTGTGCACGACGTCGACGCCGAACGGCACTGACTGCACGGCCACGTAAGGCGCCAAGCCGGTGAGGCAGTGCGAGTGCAACTGCAAGGGCAGTTCACCGCACGCCGCCTTGGCGATCGGCACCAGCGTTGCCGCGCGCTCCGGCGTCAACAGTCCGCTCGGGTCCTTGAGAAATATCGCATCGGCGCCGAGCGCGACCAATTCCTTGATCTTGCGCGCGTAGTATTCGTCGGTGTGAACCGGGCTGACGGTATAGACCACGCCGGCGTCGACATAGAGCCCGGCCTTTTTTCCCGCCCGCACCGGCACTTCCATATTGCGCATGTCGTTGAGCGCGTCGTAGGGCGTGTGATAGCGGATGCCGTTGGCGAAGATGCGCTCGGCGGTGAGCGCGACGATGTCGTCGGGGAAGAATTCGAAGGTGAACAGGCTTTGGCCGCGCGTCATCACGATCAGCGGCGTCTTTTTCACCCAGGAGCTGAGAATGCGCATGCGCTCCCAGGGGTCCTCGCGCAGGTAGCGCACGCAGACGTCGAACACGGCGCCGCCGGCAAGATCGATCGCCTCGAAGCCGGCGCGGTCGAGCAGCGGCGCGGTCTCCGCCATCATCGCCGTCGTCATGCGCGTCGCCCACAGGCACTGGTGCGCGTCGCGCAAGGTGACGTCGATCAGCCGCACGTTTTTCGCCCCGCTCATGACAACATGTCCCTCTCGACCCAGCGCGTGTCGGCGCTGCCGTCGCGAAA
>JBAVZT010000338.1:0-6632 GCA_049588955.1 Rhodanobacteraceae bacterium
GCGATGAGGGCGCGGCGCCCCTGGCTTCCCGGGCGCGGACACCGGCTGGGTCACGGAACGGGTTGCGCGCGGTTTCGTGGCGCCGGTTTTGGTCGCCGGTTTGCCGGCCACGCGTACGCGTTTTGCCGGCTTCGCCGGGTCGGCTGTCGCCGGCTTTTTCGCACGCGAACGTTTGGGGGGTTCCGTTTCGCTCATGGTCGTCAGTGTACGGCAGCGTCGCTTCGGCGCGCCGCGACGTGCGCCCGCAGCCTGAAGTCGCTGCGACGTTGCGCTATCCTTCTTCGTCCAGCGTGTGCGGCACGGCGAGCCAGCCGGGCTGGAAGGGCCGCGGAGGAAGGGTATGGAGAAGGGGTTTCCGTCGCGCTACTGGGCGCTGGCGATCGCAGTGCTGGTGTTCGTCCTGACCGTACCGCTGTGGCATGCGGGCAACGGCTGGCGCTTTCTCGCGATCGTCAGCGGGCTGCTCGTCGTGGTCGGTATCTACGATCTCGCGCAGCATCGCAGCACGGTACTGCGAAACTATCCGGTTCTTGCGCACATACGCTTCATGTTCCAGGCGATCCGACCGATGCTGCGCCAGTACGTGGTCGAGTCGGATACCGAAGAAGTGCCGTTCTCGCACGTGCAGCGCGATATCGTCTACAAGCGCTCGCTCGATGCACTGGACGACAACCCGTTCGGTACCGAAGTCAATGTCTACTCCGAGCAGTACGAATGGATCAACCATTCGATCGCGCCGACGCTGATCGACAGCCATGATTTTCGCGTGCCGGTCGGCGGCGCGGACTGCACGCAGCCGTATTCGGCCAGTGTGTTCAACATTTCTGCGATGAGTTTCGGTTCGCTGTCGCCCAATGCGATACGCGCGCTCAACGAGGGCGCGCGTCGCGGCGGGTTCTACCACGATACCGGCGAGGGATCGCTGTCGTCGTACCATCGCGAGAACGGTGGTGATGTCGTCTGGGAACTCGGTTCGGGCTACTTCGGCGCGTGCGAGCGCGCCGGCGTCTTCAGCGAGGATCGCTTCGTCGAGCGCGCGACCCTGGCGCAGGTCAAGATGATCGAGATCAAGCTCTCGCAGGGCGCCAAACCTGGCCATGGCGGGATTCTTCCGGCGGCCAAGGTCAATCGCGAAATCGCAGAGACGCGTGGCGTGCCGATCGGCGAGGATTGCATCTCGCCGTCACGGCATTCGACGTTCTCCACCCCGGAAGGCTTGTTGCAATTCGTCCAGCACCTGCGCGAGCTCTCCGGCGGCAAGCCGGTCGGCTTCAAGCTCGCGATGGGCCATCCGTGGGAATGGTTCGGCATTGCCAAGGCAATGCAGGAAACCGGGATCCTGCCGGATTTCATCGTCGTCGATGGCGGCGAAGGCGGCACCGGCGCCGCGCCGCTCGAGTTTTCCGACCATGTCGGCGCGCCGCTGCGCGAAGCGCTGATGCTGGTTCACAACACACTGGTCGGTCTCGATCTTCGTTCGCAGATTCGCATCGGCGCCAGCGGCAAGATCGTCACGGCATTCGACATCGCACGCACGCTCGCACTCGGCGCCGACTGGTGCAATGCCGCGCGCGGCTTCATGTTCGCGCTCGGTTGCATCCAGTCGCGCAGCTGCCACACCGATCATTGCCCGACCGGCATCACCACGCAGAATCCGGAACGCTGGAAGTCGCTGAATGTGGCGGACAAGGCCGAACGCGTGAAGTACTTCCACGAAAATACGCTGAGGGCGCTGAAGGAATTGATCAGCGCGAGCGGCCTGAGCCATCCGAGCGAGCTCGGTCCGGAACATGTGATCCAGCGCGTCTCCTCGGTCGAAGTGCGCTCGCTGGCCGCGCTGTTTCAGTTCGTGCGCCCTGGCGCTTTGCTCGAGAGCGTGCCCGATCACGCCGTATTCCAGCGCTTCTGGCCGCAGGCGCGCAGCGACAGCTTCGCGCCCCCGCGCGACGTGGCGGAGTTGCGCTGGACCAAGGTGAATTGATCGATCGATCGGGCGTGGCGTGGAAACGCCGACGCGACTCGCTCCTCGCGATCACCTGAGCGAAGTGCCGGGGCCACCCGGTCGAAGGGCAACGCGGAGCGCGTCGTTTTCCAGCCTCGAGCGCTTCGGATTCGCTCGCCGAAGCGACTACGCTCAGCGAGAATGGGTCCTTGTCTCTGCCTTCGCCTGCGCAATGGCAACGTGCGAAATCGCGAGCGGTTATCATCAGCCGTTCATTGTCCGGGAGAACACATGAACTTGATTGCGCGACTCACGCGTCACAAGAGCATCGAGCAGCTGCAGGCCGAGACCGGCACGCGCCACGACTTTCGTCGTGTGCTCGGTATCTGGCAGCTCACCGCAATCGGCGTCGGCGCGATCATCGGCGTCGGCATCTTCGTGCTGGCGGGACAGCAGGCCGCGGCCAACGCCGGTCCGGCGGTCGTGTTGAGTTTTCTCGTCGCCGGCATCGGCAGCGCGTGTGCCGCGCTCGCCTATGCCGAGTTTTCCGGCATGATTCCGGTCACCGGCAGCGCCTATACGTATGGCTACGCGGTGCTCGGTGAACTGCTCGCCTGGATCATCGGCTGGGATCTGCTGCTCGAATATGCGCTCATCGTCGCGGTCGTCGCGATCGGCTGGTCGGGCTACGTGCAGGCGCTCCTCGCGCAACTGACCGGCCTGCATCTTCCATTGTGGGCGCAGGGCGCATGGGATCCGCTGCATCCGGGCAACGGCAAGGTTTTCAATGTGATCGCCGCGGCGATCTCGCTGGCGATCGCGTGGATGTTGACGGTCAAGACCGAATGGGGCGCACGCGCGAACACCGTGATCGTGACGATCAAGGTGATCGGTGTTGCACTCGTGATCGGGGTCGGCGCGTTCTACGTCGATACCGCCAACTGGCACCCCTTCATTCCACCGGCGACCAGCGGCGCCGACGGAGCCACGCACTTCGGCTGGGCCGGCGTGCTGGCGGCATCGAGCATCGTGTTCTTCGCGGTATTCGGCTATGACACGCTGACCACGGCGGCGGAGGAATCGCGCCATCCGCAACGCGATCTGCCGCGCGCCGTGCTGCTGTCACTCGCCGTGTCGATGACCCTGTATCTGCTCGTTTCACTGGTATTGACGGGCATGGTGCCGTACGCGCAGCTTGCGAGCGACGCGCCCGTCGACGCAGCATTCAAGGCGCTCGGGCTCGACTGGGTGCGCGGCATCATCAACGTCGCCGCGATCGCGGGCATCACCAGCGTGATGTTCGCGTTCATGCTCGGCGCCGCGCGCATCTGGTTCGCGCTGTCGCGCGACGGCTTGCTGCCGCAATGGTTCGCACGCGTGCATCCGCGCTACGGGACACCGTATCGCCCGACCATGGTGCTCGGCGTGTTCACCGCAATCGTCGCGGGTTTCCTGCCCATCGGCGAGGTCGCCGAACTGGTCAACATCGGCACGCTGTCGGCCTTCATCGTGATCTGCCTCGCGGTGTTGATCCTGCGCGTTCGCCGTCCGCAGCTTCCGCGCAGTTTCCGCACGCCGGCGCTATGGCTGACCGCACCGCTCGGCGTCGTGTTCTCGCTGTGCCTGATCGTCGGCTGGCCGTGGTTCGAGAACGGCCATTTCCTATTGCTCGGCGGTCTGCCGATGGTGACGATCTGGCGCTTCGTGATCTGGATGGCGATCGGCCTCGTGATCTATTTCGCGTACGGCATCCGCCGCAGCAAGCTGGCCGGCAGCGAATAGCCGACGTTCTCGCGCACCCGCATGCGCGCACGGGAATGCGACCTTCACGCAGGAAATCCGAAGACGGCTATCGGCAGCGCTCGGCAGGACACCGGGGCACTACTGGGCGCAGTCAGTCGCGTTCGGGTCGCAGCCGAGGCCGTCGATGTCCAGAAGACGCTGGTAATGAAGCGTGCCGGCCTCGGGTGGGGCGTCGAAAGGCGGCACGTGAACATAATCGACCGTCATGTGATCGAGATCCGGGAACGAGAACGTGACGGAACCCCAAGGGATCTGGGACGCATTCGCCCCGAAATCGCCGGCGAAACCACCGTGGGAATAGATGGCGGGCGATGTGATCGTCGCTGGATCATCGGGATCGACCGTCGCATTGCCTGATATCCAGAACGGATTGCCGCTCGAGTCGTAGGTGAACCAGTCGAACACGAATTCCCGGGTGATGATGCCGCTGACGAGCGGGCCCGGCGGGTACCCGGCCACCTGCACGATGATGCCCTCCCCGCTGTGGGCAGGGTCGTACCAGTTCGAACTCATCAGGCCGGTGATCGGCAGCGGGCTCACGTCGCCTTCCCCGCCCGGCGCCACGTCGAACGACGTCGTCGCAATCTCCTCTGGTGACTGATCGAGTTCGGGCCGCACCGCGAACAGCCGTACGTCGTAGGAACCTGCAGGCAGCGGGTCGATCGTGGTCGAGAGACAGTTGTACGGCGGCAGGAAACCGCTGTCGATGTCGAACAGAAACACGTCGATGCGATGATCCAGCCGCTGGATCGCCAGTCCACCCTGGACAAAACTCGACTGGCCCGCGACCAGCGTTACCTTTTGTGTGCTATCTGGCATCGCCGGGGCGAGACCGAGGAACGCGCTGTAGTTTCCGCCGAGTGCACCGGGGTACCCCGATTGCGGACACGAGAAACTCTGCGCGCCGCTGGCCGGCGATGCCAGCGCCAATGTACAAAGGAGCAAGCAGCCTTTCGTGAAGTCGATGAGGATTTTCATTGAGGCGTCACTCCGGCGTCTTGGCGCGGTTCGCCGATGTCAGGGAATGCAATCCTGCATGGTCGGAAAGCAAGCCAATCCATCCACGTAGAGCAGCCGCTGATAGTCGAGTGTGCCGCTGCCGCGGGGAATGCCATCGGGCAAATCCTCATTGGCCACGTACTCGACCGTCATGTAGTTGATGTCGGGGAAGGTGAATGCGACCGTGCCCCAAGGTTCTTGCGTCGCATTAGCGCCGAAATCGCCGGCGAAGCCGCCATCGACCGTGTAGACCGCAGGCGAAGTGACCGTGGTCGGATTGTCCGGATCGATCGTCGCGTTGCCGGAGATCCAAAAAGGATTGCCATTGGTGTCATAGGTGAACCAGTCCCAGACGAGTTCCTTGAACACCGTGCCGTCTTCGGTCGCTGGAAACGCCGCGACCTGCACGATGATGCCTTCGCCGGCATGCGCCGGGTCGTACCAGTTCGTCGACATGAGTCCGTTGATCGCGAGCAAACGCGTATCACCGTCGGGCAGCGCGTCGACCTGCAGCGAGGTATTGCCCACTGTCTCGGGGCTGGCGTCATTGTCGGTCCACGTGACGACCGTATGCACCGCATACGTCCCTTCGTCGAGTGGTCCGATGGAAGCGGCCATGCACGCCAGTGGCGGGGGTGGAGGTGGAGTAATGAAGTTGGCCGGCCCAATCGCCGAAACGATGACATTGATGGTGTGATCAATGCGCACCAAGGCGAGGCCGATGGGTTGCGAATCGTAGACGACACCCGCGGTGATTGTCAGCGTGTCGCCGGCGTTCGGGGTCTGCGGATCGACGCGCAAGGCCAAATGGTCGTTGCCGATGTCTCCAGGATCGTTTCCGAAATCCGGACATCGCACTGCTATCGCGTGCGCCCCCGCAACAGGCGCCCAAGCAACGATTGCAAGCAGTGGCGCGGTCCACGGATTCATGCGACATCCCCTGTTGCTTGGCCTCGGCGTCGACGAACGGGCGCTGGCTTCCGGATGAGCCTACACCCGGTCACCAGCGGAAACCATCCGCTTCAGATGGGCGGACCTTGTTCGCGTTTACTGCGTGCAGTTCGTCGCATCCGGATCGCAACCCAGACCGTCGATATTGAGTAGACGCTGGTAATGAAGCGCGCCCGTACCTGTCGGTGCTTCCAGCAAGGCCGGCGACCGCGGTGCGTCAAAGCCGAAGCTGCCGTCGTAATCGACGGTCATATGATCGAGATCGGGGAACGAAAAAGTCAGCGTGCCCCACGCGATTTGGACAGCATTCGCGCCGAAATCGCCGGCGAATCCGCCATTGTTCGAATAAACCGCGGAAGATGTGACCGTGATCGGATCGTCGGGATCGATCGTCGCATTACCCGAAATCCAGAACGGATGACCGCTCGTGTCGTAGGTGAACCAGTCCCAGACGAGTTCCTTGTACACGGTGCCGTCATCGGTCGGCGGGTACGCGGCGACCTGGACGATGATGCCTTCGCCGCTGTGCACCGGGTCGTACCAGTTCGAGGTCACCAGGCCCGAGATCGGGACAGGTCCTTCGCCACCCGGCATGGATGGCGCGACGGTCAGCGGCGCGACGGCCGCCAGGAAGGGTTGCGCTTCTTCGCCGCGCGGAACGACGATCACGCGCTGGCTGTAGTCACCCGCGGGATGCAGTTGGAGGGACTCCGACAGGCACGGCGTCGGCACCTCGAATCCCAATGGCTCGACGGCGAGAACGACGTTGATGAGACCCTCATTTGCGCTGAATCGAAAGCGCGTCCGGAAATTGCCCGATCATGCCGGCCGTGACGGCCACGTTCGTGGTCGAATCGGGGCTCGGCGGATCGATGTCGAGGTAGGCGGACCCGTCCTCGCCTGTGTACCCGGGATTTCCTCCAAGCAGACAAGGGGA